>DASQYF010000242.1:0-15769 GCA_035639375.1 Nitrososphaeraceae archaeon | reverse complement strand
TTATAGGCAAGTTCGATATTAACTAGATTGTATTATATATATTTTAATAGATATTTTACTCATATTATGCCAAACAGAAATCTCAATAGGAGTACAAGAATTATAATATACATGCTAATCAAATAGATAATTGTCTATATTGTATAGTACGTTAGGATAGCTGCTAATAAATGGATACAAACTATCGATAAATTCTACTATGTTTGTCTATGATGAATTCCCATGTTAAATGACTTCCAATCTAATTCGGACATCTATCGTTTTAATATTATGTCATGACCATAATATCGCTTAGAATAATAGGATAAGTCTTATATTATTCCGTCCATTACCGTACTTAGACTATGCCGAAGGCTGGCTTCAAATCCATTACAGTTAGTGAAAACGTTTATAAAAAATTCTTTGACGTCTATGTCAGAAGCAAAAAAGAGTTAGAATTAAAGGGTATTACAAGTTTTTCAGGTTATCTTACTAGTATGATGGAGGAAATGATAATAAAATATGAAGCATTTGCCAAACATGCTCCATTCATGGAAAAAATTGCTATAGATCAAAATCGTGTTATTGTAAAAGACAATAAGCGAAATAGAATTGCAGAGGTATTATTAAAAAATGGAGAACTGCAATGTCTTTTGGATGAAAGAGCAGATTGCGTTCATGTCGGTTTTGTATATTCCTTACCTGAGTTATATTCATTAATCAGCAATAAAGGCATTAGGATGCCTAGGCCACTTTACTAAATATCACATTGTATATTTGAGATATACGAGTTAAATAGATTAATCCTACTCTCTTCCTCTTTTGGACTTATTTTGTATCACTATTTGTTTAATTTTAAAATGATTTCTAAAGAATGGTTATTAAAATTTAATTTCGCAGGGCATAGATAATATACGATACATTCAGAAACCGACGTCTAATGGAAACAGTATTTATATGAATTTGTCTAGCGTTGGTGTTAGACTTATAGCCATATTATAGGACATAAATTTCGTATCACTCGGCTTTTCATGGTGGAGGGAGTGGGATTCGAACCCACGAACCCCTAAGGGACGGGATAACCCATATGTAATCCCTATTTTAATCCAAAAATATGCTTCAATCTTGAGTCCTGCGCGTTTGACCAGGCTTCGCTATCCCTCCATTATATATACATGCGCTTTATCCAATTGACCTTATTTGATAGTTGCTATTAAAATGAATAAAAATGTAACATTTGAATGATTTTGTCTAAAGTTAAAGTAATTGTTTTATTTATAAATTAAATAAATAAGGTGTAATTTGATGATATGCCTAAACCAGAAACAGTTTCTAGATTATGTATAAAATGTCATTCAAAAACCCTTCATGAAGTAAGAGAAAAGAGTATTACAGGGACAAAGTTAGTTTGTACTGACTGTGGTCAATCAATGACAGTGAGAATGTAATCAGGAACCTTTATTATAACAAATAGCTGAAGTTCTAAGAGAAATGAAGATCGGTGACTTAAAAGCAGGAATGCGAGGAGTAAGCGTTGAGGGAACAATAGATAGCCTTACTGAACCGCGAACTGTTAATCTTAGGGCGGGTGGGACTGCTCAAGTTGCAGACGCTACTATTTCAGATGAGACAGGAAGTGTAAAGCTATCACTATGGGATGATCAGATTAACATGGTAAAGCAAGGAGACAGGGTTTCTGTTGAGAATGGATATACTCAGGCATTCCGAGGAGAGAATAGCTTAAATATTGGGAGATACGGAAATTTAAAAAAAATTTGATACCAACTTCTGGACCAAATAACTGTATGGTATATAACGCAAGTGCCAGATAATTAATAACATGATTTAAATTACATTAAATAATATTTCATTTTACGCTCCTTCGATGATATGATGTCAAAGAGTGACAGAAGTTCCGTTGTGGACCGTACCTAAGCGTTCTGATCAAAAATTTTCTCCAATTGATTTAAAAGGTGAATAATTCTTAATCCTATAGTTAAGGAAACAACCTTAACTGATGTAGCCCATATTAGGCGATTTACCTGGCGGTTGAGCCTGTTGACCTTCCGGCAATCTACCTGTTCTTCCGGCCATCTGTTGTTCAATAGTTTTTATTAACATTTCAGTGTCTTTTGCTCTTTTCTCAAGGGTTGCCATATCTATCTTTATTCCGACTATCGAAAGCAAGGTCTCGAGAATAGACTTGGAAGCCTTAGCATCAACTACATACCCGGAGGTTTCTCCCAGCAAACATGTCCCTCTCATTCCACGCAGCTTAGCAATTCCGATGATAAGTCCATTCATACCTGTTATACTACCAACATCCATTGTAGAGATATTTTTTTCGTAGAAGGATTTTACAATATCTGCATCAGTAGCTGTACCAAAGATTCGGGGCTTATCAACAAATACTCCAGTTATATAGGCAGCCAAGGTGAATACATGCTTTGTATTAAATTTTGCGGCTATATCTAAAATCTCCTCAGCTAGAACATACTCAGAATCTGGGTTTACAGGCTGGGAATCTCCTGTTAACAAAAGTATATTGGTATTGCTGTCTTTTGAGTAAAAGATACTATTTTTCATCAGGTCTGCGGTTCCGTCTGTCCTTATCAAAACCTGTGGCGGAAACGATGTTGAGTATACGTCTGCTAGATGTTTTGCTTTAAGTTCTTGAATCAAATGATCAACCGCTATCTTTCCTACATAACCGCTGCCTGGAAATCCGCAAATCAAATATGGGGAATCTATATTTGGTAAATCACTCAAGGAGTATATTACATTAACACCAGTTCTTGAAGGTAACATAAGAATTCGATGTAATAATAGACTATAAAGTGTTCTGTGTATTATCGCTTTGAAGCTATTGTTTCTGACAAGTAGCTGGATATGTTGATTCAATAATAAGAGACTATTTCTCAATTCAAACTCCCATTATCCTTCAGAATGCAACTGGGATCCAACCGCCTGATATTTATTAAGGTCATTGGAATATACTATATCGCATAAACCTAACAAAATACTATTGAAATTTTTTATCTCTCGGCTGAACAATATTTCTATCTGATAGTTCCACTCAGATTAAATGAAATGTGGGTTTAATTATATCGTATCAATGAAGAACCGTAGTCGTTATGAAGTAATTGCAGCAATTCTTAGATCAGCTAGTAAAGAAGAAACAAGAACCAAAATAATGTACAAAGCTATGCTGAGCAACGACCAATGCAAAATTTACCTTGATTCACTACTTCAGAGTGGTCTTGTCCAAGAGGTTAATATTGGAAATAAAATGGTTTATCGAATTACACATAAAGGCAATAAGTTCCTGTCCTACTATGATCAAATGAAAGAATTGTTGCCTGTAGCAATAGAAGAAAATATTGCGGAAGAGTACTATCATTTAAGTACATGATATAGCTAAACCATAGGCTCCAACTTAAATTTTGGATAACCATATGAAGTATCGTTTATCATTTCATAAAGGGGTGAATTCGTGCTTAATAGTTGTAAAAATAAGCTGCCGTTTATTAGCCTTAATTTCATGTGTATATCATATTCGCCGTACAAGTTTGCTTTTATATTTTCTGAATGTTGGACAACAATAACAGATAGATCTACATTGTCTCGCATAAAAGATATGACCTCTTCTATTTGATGTGCCTTTTCAAAACATTCTATTTCCTTATTTGTATCTACACCCGTTATGTTTAGCAAAAGCTTGTACGGATTTTCTTCTTTGACTTTAAATACGTGATGTTGAAAAAATTCAACCTTTTGTGTGCTATTACACTTTTGGTATGGTATAATATGTTCAGAATATGAATCCTTGACCTTATTTGCAGGCCATAGAATTTTAAAAAGCCCCTTTTTAAGGTCTTTCTGTAAGTATGATTTTAGGTAATTAACTACCATGGCTGGTTCAAATATTTGAAATGGTCCAAATAAAATTGGATTACAGGTTACAATGAAGTTATACATAATCGTGGCCAAGAAGGCGATCGTAATTTGGTTATTTATATTTGAATCAGTCTCTAATAATACTATACTTTTTCTTGGGAAGCCTCCTCCTAATTCGTTATCTAATTTTACGTATCCGCTAGTAATGTACGCGCCCTTGGAAATTGGCCTAAGTTTTTGCTGTCCTTTCTTAAATATCTTTGATTTGGTATTAATAATAAATCCTGTCGATTGGAAAGGAGAACAACTTCGAAAAATTGCATTATTAAGCGTATAGATGTATGTTGGCCTGTTTATCCTAATTCCTCGTAATTTTGAAAGGAGAATTTCTCTTATTCTGATATTATCGTAAAGAATCTGCTTTAATTCTACTATTCCATCAACAAGAAAGTCAAGGGTTGTATCCTTCGGATCTTCGCTAATAAATATCAATTTAGCGCCTGCTCTTTCTCGCCATGTCTGCAACACTCGCTCGTTATTTAGCCTGGCTTCTTTATCCATAAAAGATGCAATTCCATTCCAACTGTCAATAATGATTATTGGCGCTTTTACATCCATTAATTGATTCGTAACTCTTTCAAAAAGTGATTCAGGTTCATCCAGACGTGCATCTTCAAAACTTGATAAGTTATACCCGTTTTCTATTGAATTAAAAACTTTAGAGCCATCAATAAATTTGCTAAGCCATGGATAATAAACAAAGATTTGTTTGGGAGAAGTCCTAGTTGATATATAAAAAAAATTACTTCTAACGTTTAATACTCGTAAGATAGTAAGGGATAGTGTGGTTTTACCTGTTCCTGCGTAGCCTTTTATAAGAAGGGAATATGTATTATACTTAACAAATTGCATTAGCTCAGAAGGAATAATGGCAGATTTCCTAGGTGGATTCTTAATCGTTGATGGCTTTAACATAGATTCCTATCCTTCTGTTATGATTCTTAAAATAACAATGACAATGTATCCTTCTTAATCTATTATAATGCTGATCCATACCATCACTTGCATCAGGGGATGAAGAAAGCCTATGATTATAATTCCAACAAGTTAACAGCAAGTATATTCTTCCTACTATAGGAGCAGAGAAATGGGAATTTAAGTTTTCATCCTAAATCGGGTGTTTCTAATTATCAAAAGTATAGCGACGAGTCTCTTGTGTTATTAGATTGTCTATTAAAATTTTGCTATAATAGCCATGGATTGATCCCTTTTTGAAAACGAAGTGCATCGATCAATCCCTCTGCATAACCAATCGTCAAAACAGCAAGGTCGTGTTTGCCCTGTCTTAAAAATCTCTCAGCGTCATCAATATATAATTCTGCATTCTCAAGTACTTCGATCGATCCTTTGTTTAGCGATGGCATGTCCTCCCCCGCTAGGATCTCTCTCATTTGCTTTATAGCCTGTTTAGCTTTCGGAGAGTATCTTTTAATCATATTAACAGAGATCTTTTGAATATTCTCAGCATTATCTATTGGTTCATCTGTATTAATAGTAAGAGTACGGATGGCATCTGATTCTGTAAAATGGAGTGAACCGGTTATTATTATTGAATGGGGACCAGTTTCAAAACTCATCCCTATTAGAGATTTAATTTTGCCAGATATGATCTTTTTCTGTTCGGTACCAATTCTTGAAGCAACTATTGCAAAAGTTTCATCAGAAAAGACATTATACTTTATGTCCTTTTCCACTTCAATTAACATTTTAAAGACTTGAATGGGATCTAGAAAAAAAATTTTATTATGATCACTGTTGTATTCAGTCAATATCAAAGTGTGATTTCCAGAGAGTAAATTATCAAAGATTGTGTTATATACACTAATAGCTGACTGAGGACATGACATCATTGTGACTGTTCTTCCAAATTTATAAATATGTAATCCGCTTTCACCTATTAGGGAAGTAATTCCAGATGCAGCGTGTACTATATCAACCTTGATCGAGTTCTTCCTAGCCCGTACTTCCAATTCTGATAAGGTTGTTGCAATCAATGGATCACCGTACGTTATCAGAGCAACATTTTCGTTCTTGGCTTGTTCAATTATCTGTTTTCCATCTTCTATAAACCATCGTTGCGCAGGTATTATTTTCCTTCTATTATTGTGTCCTTCAATCAAAGAATTCAAATTAAATAAATCATCTTCGTATAATGGACTGGTAAACCGTTCGAAATATATGATATTGCATTTCTTCAAGATATCCAAGGCATAGAGACTAACACCTTTATAACCAGTGACACCGATTCCGATTAGCCACAGCATATAAAGAAATGTTCTATCGCCTCTATATTTTGGGTTTGCTGCTGTTCAATTTTTTGTTGTGATGAAATCTATTCATATGGAATAGTGCTCTGATAAAAACATCAATACTAGAAACATATTCATCAATCTGCACTCTCTCGTCAGCAGTATGGGAGGTGTGTGGATTACCTGGTCCATAAGTAACAACAGGTATATTGAAGGCATTTCCTAGTATATTCATATCACCAGTGCCAGTTTTTCTTAAAAGAGTTGGTCTTTTTTTTTAACATCTTGAATTGAAAGTGATAAAGCTCTAACTAAAGGAGAATTAAGGTCCGCTTCAAAAGGTTCTGTATTGTCTTCAATTCGGTAGACTGCTTTTATTCCTTTTTTTGTAGCAACTTTATTAATAATGTCCTCTATTAAGTTGAGAACCTTTTCACATGTAGTATTTGTAGGAATTCGGATGTCCATCGTTATCCTGCATTTCTGGGGTGTGACATTATGATTTGAACCGCCTGTAATCTCAGTTAGGCTACAGGTTATTGAATTTGCTTTGTTTTCTTTCATATGTAGTATCTCTATCTCTGATTTTATTGCATTCCAAAAATCATATATTTCTTCAATTGAATTTTTAGCCAACCATGGAGCACTTGCATGTGCGCTAATGCCAACATCACATGTAAGTCTTATTGCTAATCGGCCCTTATATGCAATTGTAATGTTTTCAATGCCACTTGGTTCACCAAAAATAGCATAATCTACTGAAAGTTTTTCCTTAACCAACTGTTTTATCCCTGTGGCATTTCCTTCTTCGTCCACTACAGCAGCAAAAATTATTGTGCCTGTTTGTTTTGGAAATTCTGATGCAGCTAGTAGCATGGAAATAAGAGGACCCTTTGCATCAGATGCGCCGCGGCCATAAAGAAATCCATCTTCTATCCTAACAGGAATCTGCCCTGGGACTGTATCCATATGGCCACAAAGCAATATTTTAGGTTCACCATTTCCTTTAACAGCAATTACGTTTCCTACATTATCAATATGGACTTGCTCAAATCCAAGTTCGTTAACACATTTATTCTTTATCAGGTTTGCTAGCGAAGCTTCAGATCTAGAGGGGGTATAATGTTCAAGAGCTTCTCTCAAGAATTCAATTGCATAGTTAGAGGAAACCAATTCTACCGCTTATTAATTTGACATCTTTAAAGCGTAATCAATCATTAATCCTGGAACATCCACGCCTGTAACTCTAACTGTATTTTTAAATTCTGTTGTATTATTAACTTCATGAACAATCAAACCATTCTCTTCGCTCTCCATAAGGTCAACTCCGACTATATTTCCACCAACTGCATTTGTGGCTTTTATACATATATCTTCTAACTCTTTTGTAATAGGACAAGTTTTGGCGTAGCCTCCTAAAGCCATGTTAGTTTTCCATTCTCCTTGACTAGAATAGCGGTAGATGGCTGCAATGACTGCATTACCTACTACAATGGCCCTAATATCTCTTGGCGGACGTTTGACAAATTCCTCAAAGAAATATACATGATAGATCGGAAACATATGCTCACGGTCTTCTATTATTGCCTTGGCGGCTTCTGTATCGCGTACAAGGGCAATCAATCTGCCCCAACTTCCTATTGTAGGCTTGATAACGGCAGGATAACCCATCCTAGCGAGCGTAGACATAGCGGATTCTGGTGAAAATGCAGTAAAAGCATTAGGAGTTTTAATTCCCGCCTTTTGAAGTTCCATATGAGCAAATAACTTATTACCGCAAAGAATAGCAGTGCGGAGCGAGTTTATAATATGCGCTCCTACTCCTTCCAGTGCAGCAGTCGAATGAAGACTTTTGAAATAACTAACGGTACGCTGAATGATGGTTTTATTCCAATATTGTGAATTTTTATTATTTAGATCAATTGAAAGATTCCTACAGTCAACATTACTAATTTCAACTCCTTTCTTTTTAGCAGCTTCATAAAGTGACTTTTCTTCCCATCTAATATTATCATAAAGAATAGTAAGAGAAGATGCTGATTTCCCTTCTGTCACTGCCCCCAATCCTCGCCTACTACCTGGGCCGGTTTAATGCTAAATCCTTCATCTGTTTTCACTAATTCATAACTTGCGCCACAATCTGGACATGTTACAATTTCGCCTTCGATCGAGTCAGAGGGAATTTTGATTTCAGCATCACATTCTGGACATTTGACCATTTTATTATTTACTCCTTAGTATTTACTTTCGGAGAAGCATTATTAAGTATCTTTCTCTCTAGCCTGTCATCTAAGTATAACTCCAAAATGTCTCCCATATGAAGTTCTTTCAAGCCACGAGCCATAGTCTCTGCTTCATGCTTTCCTGTCTCTAATCCCAAAAGTGATAATAAATAGGATGCGCCATTTTTTCCTGCTAGTTCTCCAAATACAATTTTACGCCTATTACCTACTATTTTTGGTTCTATGATCTCATATGCTGATGGATTCCTTAGAATTGCTGCGAGATGGGTACCTGCTTTGTGCTTGTATGCGCTGTCTCCAACGATGGGCTTTGATTCTGGAATTTCTAAATCAGTATATTCTGAGATTGTTTTTGACAAGTCTTTTAGCATATGTAATCGAAAATCATTACTTGATTTGTAAATTAGAGTGAGTGCAACCGCTGTCTCAGCTAAGGCGGGAATACCAGTACGTTCTCCTAATCCATCTATGCTGGTATGAATTTGATCTGCACCCCCTTCGCATCCTGCTAGGGCATTTGCTAACGCTAGCCCGATATCGTTATGACAATGAACGTCAAGTGAACTTTTTGATTTATCGATATTGTCATAAATCATTTTGACTAGGTTATACATTCCATGAGGATTCATTATCCCTACTGTATCGGGAATACTAATTCTTTCAATCCCTCGCTTGTTCATCTCCTTGCACATATCGATTAGAAAAGACGGATCAGTCCTACTTGCGTCTTCCATAGTAAATCGTGACTTTAATCCATGGGATCTAATATAGTCAGCAACTTCCAGTGCTCTTACCTTGGCGTCTTCTTTACTAATTTTTAATTTCGCCGAAAGATGAATATCTGAAATACCCATGTATGTAGCGACCCATGTTGCCCCGCAATCAATGGCAATATCTACGTCGGATTTTATTGCGCGTACATGCGCCAAAATGTCGGCTCTTAAACCTTGTTTTATAATAGTTTTTGTAGCCTGGTAATGGTCGGGCGATACTACGGGGCTAATCTCAATTTGATCAACTCCAAAAGAGTCTAGCATCCATGCGATTTGAATTCTCTGCTTCGTAGTAAAGGCTACTCCAGGGTGTTGCTCTCCTTCTCTAAGTGTAGAGTCAAGGATTCTAATCTTTTTTGTACCTTTATCAGATTGATTATAGAAATGCGCAAAGTAATTTGGATCATCTGTTTTTAGTGACATTTATTGGATTGAAAAACTCCTTTCGCACTTAATATAAACTTTATCGCTACAAATATCGTATAATGCAACGCTTTTAATACTTTTTATTAATATAAAATTATATAATGGTCTATTTGTATTTAGAATCACATTTGACACTAATATATAGAAACTAGCGCATAGTTTTTAGAATTATTACTGTATTAGTGTCTGATACTCCTTCTATTTTACGTACATCATCGATGTAGTTGTTAATTTCTGCTATAGTGGGCGCGACTATAATCGCAGCGATATCATATTGACCCGTAATTTCATATATTACATCCACACCACTAAGTTTCATTAGGTTTGAGGATACCATAGATGTATCTGCAGTAGAAGTCACGGAAATAAGAGCTATTGCACTTGTTTTATTACTTGATTCCAGTTCAATAGTAAATCGTTTAATTATGCCACTGTCTATAAGGTGCTTTACGCGCCTTCTAACTGCCGATTCAGACAATCTGATTTCATCAGCAATTTCTACAAATGATTTGCGAGAATTACTTTGTAAAATTCTTATAATCTTATCATCAAGTGGATCAATAATATTAGACATTTCTTCTTCTTTCCTCGTTGGTAAATAATTCATCCATTGTTTTTAAAATAATAGAAACAATTTCTTCGTCAATTACTAATGGAGGGAGTAATCGGAGTATGTTTCTACCTGAATATAGCATAAGTAATCCATTCCTTATTCCATCAAAAAGCACGTCTTTCACATCGAAACGTGACTCAACAGCAAGCATCAGACCGAGACCTCTAACTTCTCTAATCATCTTGTGATTATCTTTTAACATTAAAAGACCTTCTTTGAAGTATCTCCCAATCTTTGCCGCGTTTTCAACCAGTTTGTCTTCAATCAGGGCATCAATAGTAGCCGTTCCTGCTGCACATGAAAGAGGATTACCTGCGAATGTTGAAGAGTGTTCTCCTATGTGCATTGATTGCATAATTTCCGGTTTTGTGAATGTTACTCCCATCGGAATACCCCCTGCAATGCCCTTTGCCAGACACATGATATCGGGTGTTGTGGACCAATTTTGTCCAGCCCACATTTTACCTGTTCTACCAAGACCAGCTTGAATTTCATCAAATATCAGGACCAAGTTGTGTTGATTACAGATTTCTCGAATATATTGAATTAAACCGTCTGGTGGTACAATAATTCCTGTTTCTCCTTGAATAGGCTCTAGAATCAGAGTTCCAATGCTATCATCGATGACTTGTTCTATTTTTGATGCGTCAGAGTAAGGAACAAATTTAACACCTTCTAAAAGTGGCATAAATGATTGCCGATACTTTTCATTGTGGGTCACTGACAGAGCTCCAAATGTTTTACCGTGATATCCTCCTTTCATCGCAATTACTCCTGTCTTTTGAGTATATTTTCGAGAAAACTTAAGTGCTGCCTCTACTGCTTCTGCACCGCTGTTACTTAAAAAAACTTTATTCAATCCTACGGGGGAAATACCAACAAGCCTCTGAAGGAACTCGAGTCTTGTATTATTGTAAACAGACATATGACACACAATAAGATCTTCTACTTGGTTCTTTATGGCACGTACAACTCTGTCATTGCAATGCCCTACAAGAGCGACTCCATAACCTGCCATGCAGTCAATATATTCTTTACCAGAAATATCCCATACTTTTGCATCTTTACCCCGTGCAACGTTAATTGGGAATCTTTGATATAAATTACCAACGTATTTATCTTCTGCGTTCAATTATGAGTGATCACCGTACAATTATGGTGTGTCATTGATGCTGAGATAGGATTCTCTGTCTGTCCCGACGCAATTATGGCCTGCTTCACACCCATTTCTAATGCCTCGGTACATGCAAGGACTTTCTTTTGCATACCAAAGCCTGTCCTTGATATCACTGTCTTCGCTTGATCGTATGTCATACTTCTAACTAATTTATCATCTAATATCAAGCCATTTACGTTTGTTAGAAAAATGACTGAATCAGCTTTAACGCCGCCTGCAATATGCGCCGCTGCTCTGTCTCCATCCACGTTTAGAAAATCGAATTCATCACTTAATGCGATAGGTGAAATAACGGGTAGATAGCCTTTTCCAATTAAGATACTTACTAAGGATGGATCAACTGAATTTATTCTTCCAGTATATCCTCCATCAATTACCATTTTTCTTCCTTTTTCATTAATTATGATTAATTTCTTCTTTCTCTCTGCTTTCAAAATACCTCCGTCGATCCCTGAAATCCCAGCAGCCTTAATACCACTGCGTAAAAGCATTCCTACGATTGCCTTATTTATCTTCCCAGACATAACCATCGTATAGATTTCAGCAGTTTGCTTATCTGTATACCTACTCTTCACACCACTAGGAGATATAATGAACTTTTGCTCCTTTCCAAGTTTATTTGCTATGTTGGTAACCTCTTTTCCACCGCCATGTACAAGAATCAATTTGTTGTTTTCAGATATTAGTTTGATATCTTGAAAGGCAGTTGAATGCAAGCCATTAACTATGCTTCCACCGATCTTGAGTACTATCATACTGGTGTTAGAGGAGTATATTTTAATCCATCCATCTCATCAAATCCATAGAGTACATTCATGTTTTGGATTGCAGATCCAGCAGCCCCTTTCATTAAGTTATCTGATGCAGAGAGTGAGACGAGTCGCTGGTTATCCTCATCAATATCAAATCCTATATCACAGAAATTTGATCCAATAAGAAACTTAGGATCTGGAAATTTATATAGGCCTTTCTTATCGCGAATAAATCTTAGGAAAGGCTCACCATTGTAGGAATTTCTATATATTTTCCAGATTTCCAGCTCAGACATAGGCCTTGTCAAGAAAGTGTGATTAGTCGTAAGTATGCCTCTAACGATATTAACAGCATGAGGACTCATACTCACTTTAATTGTCTTCTTAGCGATAAGTCCCAATTCTTGTTCAATCTCACCTGTATGCCTATGTTTTGCCGGTTTATATGGGCGGATTACTCCATATCGCATGGCATGATGAGTGCCAGCATTCGGCTTTGCACCGGCACCCGAGGAGCCAATTTTACTGTCCACTACTATATGTTCCGTATCAATTAAATTGTGTTCTATTAGCGGTTTGAGTGCAAGCAATGAAGTAACAGCCATGCATCCAGGACATGAAACCAACTGTGCTTTTTTTATCTCTTCACGATGTAATTCTGGAACTCCATAGACAGACTTAGACAATAATTCCGGAACAGGATGCTCCCAGCCATACCACTTGACGTAATCCTTTGGATTCTTCAGACGAAAATCTGCCGACAAGTCTATAACCTTTATTCCTCTGTCATAAAGATCTTTAACAATTTTGTTCGATTTTCCGTGAGGAACTGAAGTAAATACAATATCACAGGAGTTTGTTAATTTTTCCATATTCAAGGGTGAAAAAGTAAGGTCAATGAATCCTTTCAGACTTGGATGAATTCGATGAACGTACTCCCCTGCCTTTTGCATTGAAGTTACCATACTAACTTCGACTTTCGGATGTACAACAAGTAATCTCAGAAGCTCTCCACCAACATAACCAGACGCACCGACAACACCAACCTTCATCTCTATGCTTTCAAATCCTCTCTGGTATGATGGAGCTTATGAATTTTATTATAATTTCGTAATTTATGTGAAGAAACTGGCGCAAGTTAGTTTCACTTATATATATTCTAGCATAGACTAGTTACAGAGTAGAACCATAGAAGTGGGGTTTATTTTTTTGCTATACTTAGAGCATAGTCTATCATTGCACCTGCTATGTCTGCATCAGAAACATTCGCAGCGCCTCTAAATTCGACAGTATTATTTACTTCATGAACCAACAGGCCTCTTTTTTCATCTTCCATTAAATCTACTCCTAAAATCCCTCCTCCAACAACCCTTGCGGCCTTCAAAGCAATATCTTCAAGCTCCTTTGTAATTGGAGCGACTTCTGCCTTCCCTCCTCTAGCAACGTTTGTTCTCCATTCATTTTCGGCCGAGTATCGATAAATTGAAGCTGCAATCTTTTCCCCAACCACGATGCATCTAATGTCCCGTGGCGGTCGATTAATCATTTCCTGGACATAATAAATACGTGCAAGTGGACTATCGTTTTCTTCTCTCATTTCTACAATCATATTTGCTACTTCTTCATCTCTAAGCGGAAAGACTCCTCTTCCCCAGGATCCAATAATTGGTTTCAAAACAAGGGGAAATCCAATCTTATTAATTACTTCCATCGCAGAATCTGCACTAAATGTAAGATGTGTTTTAGGAGTTGGTATATTGTGTTTGGCAAGTGTAAGAGAAGTTATTAATTTATTACCACAAATTTCACCCACCTTGAATTTATTGATTACTCTTAGACCTAAAAATTCTAAACATGCTGTCAAATATAGTCCTCTGTAGTGGCTTATGCTTCTCTGTAACACTACATCTCCTAGATCAAAGTCTTTTTTGTTACTTTCTGTGTTTATTGTAATAGTTTTAGCATCAACAATCAGTGCCTTTAGACCTTTTTTCAAGGCTTTGTCATATAGCGATTTTTCTTCAAAACGCATCTTATCATAGATTATGCAGACTTCGACCATTCTATCATCCCCAGTCTTCGCCTACCTTTTCAGCAGGCTTGAATTCCACTTCATCTTTTGTTGTTGTTGACTTCATCATATCATCAAATCAGCGCTAGAGTCTGGATGGACACACAGACAGACTTCCCATTGCTACACTCTCTAGAATATTAATCTCTGCTCTAATATCATGCCGTTGTATTTTCATTTTATATTTTCGCCTGTTTTATCCATTCTAGAGACAATTGAGTTTGCAGTTATGGTTTGTAAACCCCACAGTTCAATGAATCCCTTCGCAAGAGTCTGATCGAAGTTAGAGCCCGTGGTATAGGTAGCCAAATCATTTTTATAAAGAGAATATTTTGATTCTCGCCCCACAACTCTCAGCGAACCTTTATGCATTTTTAATTTGACTTTTCCGCTAACTCTTTTCTGAGTAGCATCTATAAAATTTTCTAGGTCCGAACGAAGTGGATCTTGCCATAAACCAGAATAGACTAGCCAGCTCCACTGTTCGTCTACTACTTGTTTGAATCGGAGTTCATGTTTGGTCAAAACTAACTTTTCAAGATCCTTGTGACATTCGATTATACAGGTAGCGGCAGGAGCTTCGTAAATTTCCCTTGATTTTATTCCAATAACCCTGTCTTCTATATGATCAGTTATTCCTACTCCATGGTAACCAGCTTTATTGTTGACATAGTCTACCAAATCTCTAATTTGCATTTGGTTTCCGTCTACTGAAATTGGAATACCATTATCGAATTCTATTTCCATATAGCCAACATCAGAATTATTGAATTTTATGAATTGAAATGCGTCTTCTGGTGGTTCCAGATAAGGGTCTTCTACATTGCCTCCTTCTATGGCTCTTCCCCATAGGTTGAGGTCTATGCTATATTTCTTTGCTTCGTCGGCAACAGGAATATTTTGCTCTTTGGCAAATTTCACTTCAATATCTCTTGTAAGATTCATGTCCCTTATTGGAGCAATAATATTCAATTTTGGATTTAAAGCGCGCATTGTAACATCGAACCTTATTTGATCATTGCCCTTTCCTGTACAACCATGTGCAACAGCGGTAGCTCCCTCCTTACCTGCGACTTCTATCACCTTGGCTGCAATTAGAGGACGAGCAAGAGCTGTTGCCAAAGGATATTTAGACTGATACAATCCGTTTGCTTTGATGCTTGGAATTACGTAGTTTCTTGCAAAATCTTCCCTAGCATCAATGTAAATGTGCTTTACGGCACCAATTGTCTTAGCTTTTATTTCAACTTCTTCAAAATCTTCGTTTTGTCCACAATCTACCGTCAATGTTATGACATCCACTTTGTGCATCATCTGTAAATATCTGATGCACACAGAGGTGTCAAGTCCACCCGAAAACGCCAGAACGACTTTTTCTTTTACCAATAGTACGGGCTGTCATTCATTACACTGCATTTATAATTTTTTGGTCGTTTCTGTTAAGTTGCTGACACTTATATTATGTAGTTAAGTATCGTGACATGAGTTTGCACAGATATTCTATATCACTCTCACACATTCTTCGCAGA
>DASQYF010000241.1:0-3823 GCA_035639375.1 Nitrososphaeraceae archaeon | reverse complement strand
ACTGTCAACCGTGATGCGTGGGTTACTCTTGGGATACTTAGCAGCACACTCTTGGTAGTATTTTTCTCAGAAACCATGCTCCTGCCGGCCATCCCAGAGATCATGCAAGACTTTAGTATATCTTATGGGACGGCAGCGTGGATATTCAGCTCGTACCTGATTGTTGCAGCCGTGATGACACCTATCGCTGGCAAAATGTCTGACCTCTACGGTAAAAAGAAGGTATTGCTCGTGCTACTGACGATGTATGCAGCTGGAATAGCCGCCGGAGGTTTTGCAGACAACATATCATTCCTATTAGCGAGCAGGATAATCCAGGGTGTGGGCTTGGCCGCAGTCCCGGCAGCCTTCAGTCTCCTAAGGGACACGTTTCCACCAGCCAAGCTTGCGATCGCTGTAGGAGTATTTGGATCTATGTACTCTGCAGGTTCGGTTGTCGGCCTCTTGGTAGGAGCCACTATCATCCAGAGCTTTGGATGGCATTCCACTTTCTTCTCCATAGTTCCATTTGCGGCCGCAGTGACATTATTGATCGCCAAATTCGTAAAAGAAAACAAAGGACAATTAATGGCTCCTGTCAATACTCAAGAAAACAGGGGTAAAAAGCGGGCGGCGCCTTCTATAGATATTAAGGGAGCCCTGGCGCTTTCTGCAACAATAATTGCATTTCTCATGGCACTGACACTCGTAGAGACAGGAATAAACTCTGAGACCCTGCCGCAGATTGGAATTGCATTTGTAGTTTCAGTAATTTCATTGACTGTCTTTGTCATCATAGAGAGAAGAATCGCGTTGCCATTGGTTGACTTAAGATTGCTAAAAGACAAGACTCTCCTGCCTTCGTACATCATATTGATGGCCACTGGAATCACAATGTTCATGGCATACCCTGCTATAGTGCAACTGGTAAGAAGCCCTGTGCCGCTGGGATTCGGAGGTGATGCAGTAGACGCCGCAAATGTCCAGCTTCCTTTCATGATCATGTTCCTAGTCTTTGCAAGCATAACTCCACTTATCATAAATCGAATAGGAAAACTAAATCCAATTATCATAGGTGGCCTAGTAAGCCTGATTGGATCACTCGGACTACTGATGTTTCACTCTACTGAAATCACAGTATCTACTAATCTGGCCATAATTGCATCTGGCCTCTCGATGACAATTACTGCAACGTGGAACATCGTCGTATCGTCATCGCCCAAATCGTTCATCGGCATATCAGTAGGAGTGGGCGCTCTCTTGTTGTTTATAGGAATGGCAATGGGTCCGGCACTGGCAGGGGTGTATATGGAGAGTCACGAGACGATCAAAGGAATTCAAGGATCGTATCCTTCTCTGTACTCATATAGTCTAGTGTATATTACGTCAGCATTACTATCAGCAGTCTCGCTTGGGTTTGCGTTGATGTTAAGAAGACGAGTAGCGCATAAGGCAATTGAGGTTTAGTGACTATTTACTTTCCCTGACGCTGGACAATACTTAGAAGATGATGATGACTACGTCTTCTAAAGTCCAGTAGGTATAACAGCAAATGCAATAGATGATTTGCTTTTCCTAGAATGATTTGCGATAAGGCCTAAATTAACACTGAGGTAGGTAGATATAGCTAAATACAATTTTTTCTATTGTACAACAATGGTACGGTAGCAAATCCTTCATTTCGCAGGGTGGTGGTCCTGACTCTATAATTTCATTGTATTGAGCAATGATGGTTCTTATCAAACACAGACATATCAACTCTTTTATCTATGCATAAAAAGCGATCAGAAGAAAGATATGTCAATGCAAGAAAATATAAAAGTCGTTAGACATGCTATTGAGGCATTCAATAGAGGTGATACGAGTAAGATTCATGAATTCATAAGTGTCGATTACATTAACAGAGAATCACATTGTTCCTGTATTAGGATCCATCATCATCTGTCCAGTTTTACTTTATTAATCATTATCTTTCCGGTGTTAGGATCGATTGTTGCTATCATGTATGTCTGACTTATTCTCAATCATCCCAGTTTTATTATCCATAATCATCACTCCTGTTTGCTGTGCTGCCGCATTCTGTAAATTTGAGCCAGTGATCAACAATATTGCTCCTGTCACTAATATGGCTAAAATGGCAGTTCCTGCTAGTATAGCATAGTTAGTAGTCTATTGTACTTTATAGATTAAGTCGCGTCCCGACGTACATATTAAAACTTTTTTTCCGATTATAATAATAGGATGTTGGATATTCATTACTTATTTTTTATTATATATCATTGTGGAGTATATGAGAAGAAGAACAGTATATACACATATATGGAATTTAACTTGAACTTAACTTCTTTGCAAATCTGTCGATTAATACGTTTAATTAGTATAATCCAATTAACATTGGAAAGTTAATGCCAGACCCTAACGCCAAGCGAATTTTATGGTATGTTTTTGCTGGTTCTAAGGGAGGCAATAATAGAATTAAAATTGTTGATTTATTAAAAGAACGTCCTTATAATATAAATCAGCTTGCAGAAGCAATAAAACTTGATTATAAGGCAATTCAACATCATATTTCTGTACTTGAGAAGAATAATATAGTCAGCAAAATGGGAGAAAAATATGGAGTATTGTATTTTGTTTCTAATTACTTTGAAGCAAACATCGATGCTTTCAATGAGATAAGATCTAAAATAAAAAAGGTATAAAATAGAAAACCTCTCTCTATATATCTCGCTTTATCCATTTATTTTCATTCGTTTTCATAGATGTATCTGATACATATGGACAAAAGCAAATAAGTGAATTCTTTCTATTGCTCTTATTAGCTATGGAACCTTTGATTAGTACTAATGCAATAGTAGCTATGGTAAATATAGGAATTCTAATAGCATTGTTTATCACCTATGCAAGAGTCTATAAAAATACCAAAGCTATCTTTACTATAGGTATGATGCTTTTTGTAGGTCTATTAATGTTACACAATATAATTTCAGTCTATGGATATTTTATGATGGAACCATTGTATGCTCCAGCATTAGTTCCTTATTTCTTAGCTATACATATAGCAGAACTAGCTGGGTTATCGATACTATTGAGAATCACATTTTTATAGATATATCAATCTAATCTTCAAAAGAAAATCATTACTCTCTTTTTTATTGTTATTATCTTTCCTTCTTTTATCGTTCCTATACCACATAGTCTAAACTACTGCTATGTCAAAAAACATTAGTAACAGCATAAGACAAAAGAGGATGAAGTAACATATCCACTTGAAAGACTAGTAGAAGATATTAAACTAGATAAACACTACATAATTATTGATTTGATCTACCTTTATTCTAGATATGTGATACATTACTCAAATAAGACTTAAATACAAAAAGGTGGTTGTGGTAATGGATAATAATAATGTCTGCAACCTTCTTAGTATTTTATCGTTTTAAAGCAATGAATAAAGAAGAAACACAAAAAGCTAATGATGAATGGCATGAATTAAAGAATAACTTACCTTCTGGTATTGAGCTTGTAGGAGAATATATTCATGCATGGGGTACTGAATATAATGGTTTTTTGTTATTTGAAGGTGATAGTGCTGATTCATTTTTTGATTGGTGGTCAAAGTTTAAGGATACTATTAGATGGTATGTAGAAGAGACATATACAATAGTAGCAAGGAGAAGGTAACTGTAATTTTTATCCTATATATATTAAATTATTTTTTTTATTTCTTTATGTCTTAAACCTTTACATTCTAGTTTTATTTTTTCAAATAAAGTAAGCACATAGTACATGGTTTGATGGAACATAAAGACAGATTTGACTCTATTTTGCAGGGTTAACAATA
>DASQYF010000240.1:0-2296 GCA_035639375.1 Nitrososphaeraceae archaeon | reverse complement strand
ATGAATGACAATTTTGCCCTGAATTTGTTATTATACAAGCGGTATTAAGGACGTAACCTACATAGTTTATTGACACCTATATAGAATATGGAGGAAGTAAATTTATGCATCGATGCGAGTCGGATTGCTAATGATAGATACAACAGCGTCTGGCTTACAGTCTAGTATTACCGCCGTGCCAAAGGTCCAACCTATTTCTTCTGTCATAAAAAATCTTGAAGCAATATCGTGCGATGTGTGCGAAGGGAAATTGGCCTCATATGATGTATATGTCGACAGTGGTATTGCTAATGTTTCTTTTTTGAAAAGATTTTGCTCTGACTGTATTCAAACAATAACGGGTTAGTACTACTACTACTATTCTACGCTCTTTTATTAGTTCGCTTCCTTATCGTATACTAAAAAGACGGTCTATGACAACTAACATAATAGCAGCAATTCCAGCGCTTGCAGGTATAGTTATTATCCATGCATAAATAAGGCGTTTTCCTACTCCCCACCTAACGGCTGAAAGTCTTTTTGTTGCTCCAACGCCCATTATAGCACCAGATATTGCATGAGTTGTACTAACGGGAATTCCTAGCCAAGCCATAGACGTTAATATTGCTCCACCACCTGTTTCAGCACAGAAGCCTTGGTATGGTCGCAGCTGGGTCAACCTGAAAGCCATTGTCTTTACAATTCTCCATCCTCCAAGAAAAGTCCCTGTTGCAATAGCCGTGGCAGCCGCTAATATTACCCATACAGGAACCACAAATGATTCTGAATCTAGGAATCCACCTGCAATCAACAATGCTGTAATTACTCCCATTGTTTTTTGGCCATCGTTTGCACCGTGTGTTAGTGAAAAAAATATTGAAGAAGCAATCTGTAGCCTTCCAAACACTCCATTGACTAACTTTGGTTTTGAATCTCGTAGAAAATACATTATTGCAATGGCAAAAGCAAAAGCAAGTACAAAACCAAGTGTTGGGGATACTACCATAAAGACCAATGTTTTCTCAATGCCTCCAAATACGACTGCTTCTAATCCTCCTGCAATCAATGCAGAACCAACCAAACCCCCTATTAGCGCATGGCTGCTTGAAGAAGGCAGACCAAAATACCAAGTAATGAGGTCCCATGTTATTGCACCTATTAGTCCAGCGAGTATGACATATACAGTTGAGAACTCGGGTTGTATAATTCCTTTACCGACTGTTGCAGCAATAGCAGTACCAAAAATAAATGGACCAGCAAAGTTCGCTACGGCAGCCATACTTACAGCATGAAGTGGTTTCAGAACCCTTGTTCCAACAACTGTAGCAATTGCGTTAGCTGAATCATGAAAACCATTTACAAAATCAAAAAATAATGCAGCTACTATTGCACCTACAACTATGCTGACAAGTCCTTCTTCTACCATTAGGATCTTTCAACCATATTTTAGAGCGATATCTTCTACGATATCTGCTGTATCCTGACATTTGTCGATAGAGTCTTCTAAGTTCTCATAAATATCCTTCAATTTTATTATCTCAACAGCATTTGTATTTGTCTCAAATAGTTCTGCTATTGCATTTCTATATATTGTGTCTCCTTCATGTTCGTATTTTCTTATCGTGCGGCAATGTCCTACCAAATCGTTAGCATTCTTGAATTTTCTGAGTCGTTTCATTAGAAGATAGATCTCTTGTGATGCTGAGAGCAGCACTTTCGAAAGCTCAATCATGTACTGCGTTGGTTCTTTTATTTTGAACATTACAAGTTTATCAGCAGTTCCATCAGTATAGTTTACAACTTCATCTATAGAAGTTGTAAGCCTTGAGATATCTTCTCGGTCTAAAGGAGTTACAAATGTTTGAGATGTTATAGTAAATAGGTCATGGGTAATTTTATCCCCTTCGTGTTCTAGAGCCTTAATTTTCGATTTGCGTTCTGTTACAGTGTCATAATAGGTAAACAGTTCAACAAGTGACGATGTGGTCTTGACTAAATTAGCGCCTTGATTTTCTAGCATGTCAATAATAATCTTGTCATTAGCCCTAACCCATGAAAGCCAACCAGTACGCATAAGCTAGCTAGTCATTTTGTTCTTGGTTAGCAGATATATAATGCATGCTTTGCTTTAGGATTGAAGCTAACATTAAAGCCAAAAAGTTAAGTTAAATGGCTATAGGCTAACTAAGGAGGCACATGTGCTGACTTCTGCAATGTGTTCTTGAGGATGGTCATAAATTGACAAATCATACTTTGACCATTTCATTTACATGGCCTTTAGCAATTACATATGAAATTGGGAGATTTGAGAGATATG
>DASQYF010000239.1:0-2250 GCA_035639375.1 Nitrososphaeraceae archaeon | reverse complement strand
GCATTTTTTGATGTAGATGTACATGATCCTCGTGAGATTGAAGAAAATGCTCAAGTAATTAGTGATGATACATTAGAAAAGATGTTATTAGTAATTACAAATGCAGAGGAAGGAATAAAGAAATTGAAGAAATATACTGATCTAGGGTTTACAGAAATTGTGTTGACAAATTCCAGTCCAGCCAGAGAAAATCTAGTAAAGTTAATTTCTAAAGAGATATCTCCAGCATTGAAATAAAACAGTTAGTAGGTGACCTTTTCATATTAAATATACAATGATGACGACTAAGGATTAAATTCTGTAGGGGTTATTATTATTATTGGTACTCTGATTTTTCCAAGTTTCTAGTTCACCTTTTACCTGTCAGAACCGACTTAAAAGTACTAATATCGGAACAGGCCCAGAGGGATTTGAGTCTTTATGGTAAGAGGATTCATCTACATTCTACAAAATTCATTAAGGAGATTGTAACAACAAGTCGAGGTATGCATTTCATGATGCAGAATAAGAATTTCCAACAAGACAATTAACAGAAGGAAAGTTAGAATAATAATGCAAAATCAAAGCAAGCTTAAAATAATTAAAGTGAAGAGCCATTTATTGCTATAATATATATTATAAACTATGTAGCAAATAATTGTATGTATGTTTAATATCTGACTCAAATGGAATATTTTTTAAAGATCCATTATCGCCTATTTTAGCCTTGGTTTTTACCATAGTAGGTGCATTTTTGACATATCTTGTTGGACTAGTAAGGATAACCATTTAATAAAAAATGAAACAAATATTTTGTTAATAATGATATTGTTTTAGGAAATTTCAGGCGTGAAAATGAAGCTAGCGTTATCTATTCAATATCTTTCTAGTCCTATATCTTATTTAGTCCTATTTAAAATCATTATGTGATGCATCTTCCAAAATAGTTTTTAACATAGTCACATCACGTTTAAAGAAAATATCCAAAGTCCAATCAGCCATTACTCTTATCTTTTTTTGTAGTGTAGGAAGATTGGCTAGATAATACATACGCCATATCCACCATGCTATAAATCCTTGTAATTCTATTCCTAGTATTGCACCAACACCATTTCTCTTTCCAATAGATGCCATCATTCCTTTTGTTTTGTAGTCGAATACTTTTTTGTTTCCTGGTTTTCCTTCGATCAAAGAAATTATGTTTTGGGCTACTACTGTCCCCTCTCTTATTGCATGCTGAGCTGTAGGCGGATAGGGATCACCTGTGTTTGGATCTATTATAAATGCGCAATCTCCTATGGCAAAAACCTCTGGATATTCCTGTACTTCCAAGTGCTTGTTTGTTATTATGCGACCGCTCTTTTTGTCACGCTCACAAGTAAGTTCTTCTGTGATAGGATTGGGTGCTACTCCACCGGACCATATAATGGTATTTGTAGGAATAGATCTTCCATTTTTTAATTTAACACTAGTTGCAGTAGCACCTGTAACACGAGCATTCAATAGGACTTCAACGCCACTTTGAGTCAATTTTTGCAAGGCAAATTTGGATAATTCTTCACTCATCTCAGGTAGAAGTCTGTTTCCAGATTGTATTATTATTACATGGATATCTTTAGGTTCAATATTATGATAATAGTCCTTTACTGAATCACGTAAAAAATCATTTAGTTCCCCTGCAGTCTCTACCCCTGCAAACCCTCCTCCAACAACTACAAAGGTTAAAAGATTTTCTTTGTTAGTAATATCTGAATCTGAACTATATTTTTTATCAGAGAAGGGTCTTTCTCGTAGCAGAAGTTCAGCTTGTTCAAGTTGATGTATGATATGGTTTCTTATAACAATTGCATCATTCCAACTTTTTATGGTAAGGGCATGTTTTTCGATATCTGCCATATCAAAAAATTTAGTTTCACTTCCCAATGCTATAACTAAGTAGTCATATGAAAGATTGCTCAACTGTGCCTTTCCCAGATTAGACAATAATAAGTGACTACTTCCCTGCTCTTGTTCCTGATAACTTGGAAGAGCAGCCCCTTCAAGATTGCTGCTATTTGCATTGACAATAGAACGAGAAGATAAAGGAGATTCAATTTGGACTTGTCTATTCTTTAAATCAACTGACTTTACTTTAGCAGCATAGAATTTTGCTCTGTTGCAAAAAGCCCTAATAGGAGTTACAATATGCCTAGTTTCTATCATCCCTGAAGCGACCTCATGTAGCATCGGAGTAAAAAGGAAAAAGTTATCTTTACTTACCATTGTAATATC
>DASQYF010000238.1:0-5381 GCA_035639375.1 Nitrososphaeraceae archaeon | reverse complement strand
GCATTTTTTGATGTAGATGTACATGATCCTCGTGAGATTGAAGAAAATGCTCAAGTAATTAGTGATGATACATTAGAAAAGATGTTATTAGTAATTACAAATGCAGAGGAAGGAATAAAGAAATTGAAGAAATATACTGATTTAGGGTTTACAGAAATTGTGTTGACAAATTCCAGTCCAGCCAGAGAAAATCTAGTGAAATTAATTTCTAAAGAGATATCTCCAGCATTGAAATAACAGCTTTGAACTTTTTATATTAAATATACAATGAGCAAGGATTTAATTCTGTGGTAGTCGTTGTTGTTATTGATTCTGATTTTTCCAAGTTTTTAATTCACTATATTATGTGTGAAACCCACTTAAAGCATCACAATATGATAACGGGTTCGGGGGGATGTAGGACAAATTTGACTCAAATCTGTCACCAAAAAATATTGCTGGATAGGTAATAAATTCAGTCTGTTATTACTGATAATGTATGTTAGCTAAACTTGATGGCATACAAATGAAACTTAATGAATCATAGATAAACTATTTCTCACTCTGTATTCTAAAAAAGAAGGAGGATGTATTTTAATCAGAGGTTTTATTTAGACAGACGCTGCGGTTGTAATTGATTCTTGTTAAAGTTTTGAGTGTAGAATGTTGTTGAAGTATCATATTTAGGAGCACATATACATACATCTTTACATTCACCTCCTGAATCAAATTTGACATCATTTTTAAGATTTGCCATTATTATTATTTTATGAATAAGACCATACTTTTTAATCTCTTTGAACATGAAAATATAGAAAGAAGAGTACATTATAGATTTACAATTATTCTCATTTATTATTTATAAATTTGTGTTACTCTCTTATATTTAAGATGAAAGAGAAAAAGAATGAAGGTTCAGTAGCATTGTCAATTGTAACTACAACTACAACGTTTCTATTAATCACTATACTAATAATCATGCCCTATATGGTCCAACAAAATAGTATTGCTCAAGTCCAAAATAATAATAATAATATAGATTGCTTTAATATTCCCATCTCACAATACAAGGGAGTTAACGTTATAGATAAAAGATTGGTGGCCATAGAAACCCGTGAATGGCTGACTTTTTCAGCGCCATCTGTGTCTGACAGATTAGCTGAAATTAAATCTCATGGTTTTAATTCTATCCGCATACCTTACTACTGGGAAGGTTATATCAACAATCATACAGCATTCATAAATGCCCTTAATGAGATTTCTTCCATAGCAGACAAGCTTGGCATATGTGTGGTGTATGATTTTCATCAATACCACACAGGTAGCCGTTTTGACTATTGGGGTGGAGGTTTTCCTTCGTTCCTCACCAAATCATATGCTGGAGACGACATTGGCCAAATAAAGTTCTGGGCTGATTACTATGACAACAATATTTCGTACAATGGCGTCAAAGTATGGGACCTGCAATCCAACTTCATAAGTGAGATCATCATTAAAACTGCAGACAGCCATCCAAGTACAGCTGGGTATGAGATTCTAAATGAGCCTAGAGTTGACTATTGTAACCAATTTGGAAAAGTTGGCAGCATGCAAACATATATTGGACACAAGATGAGAGCAGTCACAGCTAAACCCATATTCTTTGAAAATGCATCGAATTCTAGCTGCACAGACTGGAATAACCTGAAGCTTGAATCACAAGCGCTCCCAAGAGGTGTGTCAAACCTTGTGTATGCGCCTCATATATACGACAAGGTCTCACCAACTTCGCTAAGCAGTTTGCATCTACCTTTGCTGAAGGATTACTTTCAAAAGCAGCAACCTGGAATGCCCATCTATGTAGGAGAATGGGGATGGCTGTCAGGGCAGATTAACCAAGATATCGTTCAGACATATGTCAAGGAATTCAAAGACAACAACATAGGTTGGGCATACTGGGTATGGGATCCATTATATAACTATTCTTTAAAAAACAATGTTTATGAGAGTACAAAGTATATGGGATATCTGGTTGAAGCCATGACTGATTCATTCCGTTAAAACATTTTCAAATTGGCGAGATCAGCTGGATACTACATGAAGTATAAGATCATTTACCAGATTTTGCTAGCCTTCTTTTTTCTGAGGACTAATAATCCTGTCATAAGTGTTATCTAAAGTTAGGTAACCATTCTGGCTTGCGCTATTTTTGATAGGAATTTGGGATAAATCCATCGCTTCCCTCCAGAATATGTAGGTTATGGTATGTATTTGTATTTTTCAGGCTTATAGCTTAGAAGAACAGCTCAACGATTGTCTTATTGCATCAAACGAAACCATGTAACAATATGGAATTAGATACAAAAGTATCATCCCAAAAAGATATTTGAAAGGAAAAAGAAAATCGAGGAATTCATCATCGATGAAACATTAATAAAAATTGGTTCAGAATTGATATGGCTTTGGGTTGCTATTGAACTTGAGAGTAAGGAAATCCTTGGAATTAGTATATCTAAAGAGAGAAATATGCTCTTAGCTGAGCGATTTATTTCAAGCTTAGTTGGGATTCATGGTCAACATCCACTTTCCACAGATGGAGGTACTTGGTATCCACAGGCTTGTAGGTTCTTGAGATTGCCTCATCATATCCATTCCTCTTATGAGAAAAGCATTATAGAAAGAACAATGCAGTACATAAAGATAGAACCGAATGCTTTGATGACTATTTCCCTTGCAGAAAGAAGAATTGTAAATTATTACATGTGTGGAATTGGTTAAATCTATTCATAGGTTATCATAACAAGCAATTACAAATTGTTAAGTGAACAGAGGGCTCTGTTAACTTAAGCATTTTTTGTCTCTTTTCCTCAATACTTTTTATCACTACCTCTTCGTCAAATCTCTTTATCACTATATAATTAATTTTTAATCAATAAATAATGTAAAAAATCTCCATCTTTTACGCTTAATTTTTCTCTCACTTCCTTGGATATTGTAACCCTTAGTCTTTTCATTATTATAGAACTACCTACAATTTTCTCCTAATACCTTATAATCCCTAGGTAATAATTGTAAAAACTGTTAAGTTAACAGAGCCGAACAGAGCCTAAGAAAGTGTAAATATCTATAAATATCTGGTAGAATGAACTGCCAATCCAAAAAGGTCTATCACTGGATGATCTTAAAGCATAGTTTCAGACCAATTTCCTTTTAGTAGCAAGATTACTGCAAGAACCATTAATTCTCTTTATAACTTAGTAACATATCTTCGTTTACATGATCAATATTCAGATGGTTTACGGAATTATCTTTCATCATACTATTCCCTTTCCTCCTAATTCTTCGAGAAATGCAATTTCTGACAATCGTTTTCTTTGTCGTGGTGCAAATGCCTTCTCTCTTAGTCCTGCTGGTAATACGAGATGTGAATCCTGGTATCCTATTGCTATCATGATGCCTGCTTCAAATTCTTCAGGTATATTGAAAACTTCCTTAGCTTTCTGTACATTAAAGCCCCCCATTTCATGCATAATTAGGCCCTGATTAAATGCTTCAAGAAACATATTCTCATTTGCCGCGCCTAAATCATGAAAATGAAGTCTATTATAATTTCCATTATCAGAATAACTCTTTTTTGTTATTGCGCAGATGAGAATTGGAGCTCTTTTGGCATAATCATTTATTTCGTTTAAAACCGATTGAGCTGTATTTAATTTTTCTGGATTATCAGTCGTAAAAACAATGTAGCGCCATGGTTGTTCGTTACGTGAAGATGGAGCCCATCTAGCAGCCTCAAGCATAGATAACAATTTTGATTTTTCTACGGGTCTTGTAGAAAATGCTCTTGCACTCCATCTTCTTGCTATTATATCATTTATCGGAAAATCAGTCTTTGCAGATTTCGTTACCATTTCTTTGTCAGAGTGAGTCAATGCTTGCCCACACTATTGGTTTATTCCATTATATTCATAAAACCCATCACATTTATGTCTACACCTTCCGCTGGATCATTCTTGAACATAGAAGTGGAACTTTTTTGCAGCATCGTGGAAAACGTAATCACAGCCACTGCAAATCTCCAAAACTAATTGATAATCCATAACAGAGCCCTTGACGAATTTCACTTTCTTGGAAAGGTTCAAACGTGTGCCAAGCGATAAATCATCTAAAGCAATAACTTCATTATGTTCATCCATTGCGAAAGTATTTGCAATATTGGACCCGATAAACCCTGCTCCGCCTGTGACCAGTATTTCAATTGTTCAGATTTACCTTAACGCACAATATTAAGGATTGCAGGAAAAAATTCTCAATTTTGGCCTAAACAGGAGTAGTGTGATTGTGGTTCTATAAATATGGCAAGTAACAAGTTAACATTGATGATCCGTAATGATAACCGTGATATGTCAACTTGATTGATTGGTCCTCCAGATAGTCTACATGATAAACTCTACTATTCTTTTATCACCCGCAAATGGTCTGTACCTTGTTTAGCGTTTCCTCTTGCTGTTGCTGCTATTACTATTGCTAGTTTCTTATATAGTTCAAGGCGCTATCTATGGTCGCAGCATTAGACAATAGCTCCAGCTTGCACGGATGCGTATACCTGAATGGTTCTATAGCCTGCAGTAATCTATGGTTTGATAAATACAGAAATAACATCTAAAGGTGAATGCGGTAGACCGTGGTTCTGCTCTACTATATGCATTCCGCACTTTTTAACCAAGTCCCTAAATATCGTTGCATTCATGTAAGACCGAAATCCGACTGTCACATTAAGAAATTTACTTCTTGTATTTTTTTCTGCTGAATTAATGTTTGAATGATGAATGATTGCACAGCCTCCTTGCTTAAGAATGCGTTGAAAGTCTAAGATATATTTTTCTATATCAGCTGGATTTATATGAATGAATACATCATAGGACCAGATATAATCTATACTATTGTCACTTATGAAGTCAAGTCTTTGGTCAATTAAATGGTATTCAATATTATTTGCGTTCATGAATCGTTTTTTACAAATATCTATACATTTCTGTGAAATGTCACATAAAATGAGACGACCAGCTATATGTTGTAAATATTCAGACCATCTTCCAGCACCCATACCTATTTCCAGCACTGTAGAACCTCGTCTAATGTATTTTAACATCATTTCATTTATCAGTGTTTCTTTCCATATCTGTGGATCGATTCCTCGGCTTTTTTTTACCTCCGTCGCCCATTCCTCTCCACCTCTTGACCAATCATAAGTGTTCCAGATCCTTCTATTTTCATTAATGTTGTGAGATGGCAAATCCACGGGAGTTGCAACGTGCCCTTGATGATTACTTCTCAATACAGTTTTCCACATTTTATATCTATCTAGTATTCCAGTGATGAATCTAATCCGAAGGGAAACAAGCGTTGCAAGCGTTGCTCTG
>DASQYF010000237.1:0-3777 GCA_035639375.1 Nitrososphaeraceae archaeon | reverse complement strand
AACTGATAAATTTCTTTCAGCTTTTATTGCAAGGATATAATCGCAGATAGCTTCTATGTTTGATTCTAGCAACTGCTTTTTGAGCAGTCTCACAAAATGATCAGTAAACCCTTCAGTTGCATTAACTATCTTCTGTGAGAGTTCAACGCCAAACCTTTCTATGTCTTCCTCTTCACTGCCTCCCCTTCCTATTCCTCTCGTTCTGATTTTGCCTTTGGTTGTAATAGTACTAGCAGCGTTAGTTGTCATAAATTAAATGTCATCTCCATACCTCCCTCTCCTTCTCCTTAACACTAACAAGCCTTATAAGATAATTATATTCATTTGCAATACGAGATAATAGATTGAAATATTATGTTGGTTGTTCTGGCTGGAAGAACCAAATCTGGGCTAAAGATTTTTTTCCTACCACTCTAAAACCTGAAAATTACCTTATGTACTACTCGAATATTTATGATTTTGCGGAAGTTGATTTAAGCAGTAGTAGAAGTAATAGTAGTTTCTATAGAAGACTCCCCGATAAATTCACTTTTAGAAAATGGGCAAAAAATAGTAATGATAATTTTCGTTTTACTTTAAAATTACCAACAGAAATTATTAATAATAATGATGATGATGATGAGAATAGCCTTGGAAATTTTTTAGAAGAACTTGCTCCGCTTGAAGAGAAGATTCTTGCCATAGTAATAGAGCAGCCACGAGCATTGACTTTAAAAGATGGTAGAGAATGGCTTGACGGGATTTTGGATATTTGTAACTATCATGGCTATTCAGTTGCTTTTGAATTTAATCATTTTTCCTGGTTTCAGGATTTAACCTATCATATCTTAAAAAAGCATAATACTGCTTTAATATGGTCAGATAATCAATATCCTCATCATCCTGTCGTTACTGCTGATTTTCTATATCTTAGAATTACTGAGAATGAAAAGAAATGGATTGAAAAAATAAAAGAAAAAGAAAGAGAAGAAGCAGATAATCTTGACTCTGTGATTATTGTTGTTAATAGACCTACAAAAGCAAATAATGTATTAAAAATACTAAATTTGCCTGTGAGAAAATATGATTATAATCAATGGAGTGGTAAGTTGATAATGTGTGTCGACTTGGATGCATTTTTTCCATCTTGTGAAGAACTACGTGATCCAATGATGATAGGAAAACCACACGCTGTAATTATGACAGAGCAGAAAGAGAATATAACTAAAGGTGCAGTAGCCTCCTGTTCATATGAAGCAAGAAATTTCGGTGTCAGGTCAGCTATGTCTCTCTTAAAGGCAAAAGAATTATGTCCTAATCTTATCCTAAGACCGGTAGACATCTCATATTATCGCCAGGTTTCAGAAAAAGTTATGAACATATTAGAAGAATATGCAGATGTTTTAGAACAATCTAGCATAGACGAGGCATATATAGATTGTACAAACAAGATTAGGAGAATAATGATAACTGAAACAACTACTACTACTATTACTACCATCGAACAATACGCATCGGCAATTAAGAAGGCAATTAAAGAACGATGTGGACTTTTAGCCTCTATAGGAGTAGCATCGACAAAATCTGCTGCAAAAATTGCATCTGATTTTCAAAAACCTGACGGACTCACCGTTATTTATCCTGATCAGCTACAAAAGTTCTTTGAGCATCTAGGAGTTGAAAGAATTTCAGGAATAGGTCCTAAAACTCAACAAATTCTAAAGGAAATGGGAGCTGAAACTATAGGCCAGCTTGCAAAGTATAATGTTCAGAAATTAATTGAAAAATTTGGCAAAAAGAATGGAATTTGGATGTGGCATGTGGCTACTGGTCGTGACAATGAACCTGTTATGCCCAAAGAGGATCATATATCCTTAAGTACTGAACAAACACTTGAGTCCTTTACAGGAAATAGGGAAACGATACTCAAATACTTAAATCAATTAGTTGATGAAATTTATGAAAGAATAAGACGGCAAGGATATGAATTTAAAACAGTAGGTGTGAAGCTTGTTAGATCTGATTTTTCAATTGAAACGAGGGAAATATCATTTTCTAATTTTCAGAATAAGCGAGAAAGTATTGCATCTGTTATTGAAGGTTTATTGGATAGATTTTCTTTTATTGGTTCAACTTCATCATCATCAACAACGACAATAACAAGAACATTACCAACTGTTAGAAAAGTCGGAATTAAAGTATCAAATTTAATTCGAATAGAAAAGAAGAAACCACCGACGCAAAAAACATTGTTAGATTATTTTGATTCAACATAAGATGACAAAATAGTCCTCACTTGAATTAGTACTGCTACTATAGAATATAATAACAAAGACAGAATATCTAATGTTTGTTGCTATTACTGATGGCCACAACTGTAGTGAGTTAGGGCCTATATAGAGTGAATATGAATAAGAAGAGGAGCAAAAACTTTACTAAAGAGATAAGAAACTAAGAGATTTGTACTGCTAAATCATTCAAGAATATTTGTAATAAGCATATTTTCAAGAATAGTCAGTAAATATACTATTAACATAAGCAATTAATTCGTCTCGTAACTGAATAACCTTTGCTCGTTTATCTCCATCAAGATTAGTATACAGTAAAGTATCTAATCCTTCTACAAGATACTGGATATTTGGCAATGTTAGAAGAGTCTTATTATTATTAGTAGTGGTGGTGGCGGCTGCTTCTTCTTTTTTACTACTCATCCACATTATCTTCCTCTTCATTATTATTATCATTATCATCAGATTGTTCTTCTTCTCCTCCTGCCTCTTCTTCCTCATCTTCTAATCCATTCTGATCTGATTGCTTTCCTGTATCATCTTCTTCTTCTTGAAGAAATCCAGGATGTTTAGCTTCCATATTTGCATCTTTTACTATGATATCTACTGTGTCTACAGCTGGTCCTGTTTGATTATTGTTATTATTATTAATTTGATTCTCAAATACTTCTAATGCAAATGTATATTTTGTATCATTAGGATAATTTGGAGCAACAAAGCTTGGATGCGCTGTATTATTACCATTTAATATTATAGCAGGACCATTCGTTTGTCTCCATAAATAATTGGCCGTATTTCCAACATTACTGCTTTTGTTGCTGCTACTGCCATTTAGTGTAATCATTATTCCTTCTAACACTGTTTGGTCTGGACCAGCATTAGCAATATATTGATTGGAAGGGCAGCAGGAAGGTGCTGGTGGTGGTGGTGGTGTTGCATTGTCCATATCAGTCTGATTAGCTGTAGTATTAGTCATTGTTTGTTTGGTTATATTTTGTGCTCGTACTTCCTGTATCAATTGACTACTACTAATTGATAATAACGATGACGCTATAAGTATGCCTGAAATAACAATGCCAAAAAAGATTTCCTCTGGCTTCTTCTTATTCATAAGCTATCATGGTTATTTACAGAAGAAATAAGTTTGTAGTTTCATTATAAATATATCAGTTTTACCGATAGAATATAAAATTGATTGGTTTACAAATTCAATGGGAGCAAATATTTGTTTGCTCCATATACTACCAATTTGTAAGAATAAGTCATTTTCTATTCTAACTATTATACACATGTAGTTTCTCTCAAAAATATGACCATTTAAACATATTTGTCTAAAAACGCTATCGTCTTTTGCCAAGCATCAGCTGTCTCTTTTGGAGCGTAATTAGCGTTAGAAGGATTTGCAAATGCATGTCCTACTCCTGGATAGATGTAAATTTCATTTGTCACACCAATTTTATTTAAAGCCTGTTCAAATTGCTTTACTGAGTTAACGGGTATTGATTGGTCT
>DASQYF010000236.1:0-5171 GCA_035639375.1 Nitrososphaeraceae archaeon | reverse complement strand
AAATAATAACTTTCTCTATTGCTCATTGTTTTAGAATTTTGATTAAAGAAGAAGTTAACTTTCATGTCTTTCATACATCAAAGGGTGCATTCAAACCCATGTTTATGATAATCCCGGTATGGATAAAAATTCTACTTACACGCAGTGTCTATGTATGAATTTACAAATGGAAAGTTATCACAACAAAAATTATCGATGTTACGAGGCTATCAATTTGGTCCTCTTCATTGTATTAGACAAGCAAGCGCTTGCCTGATTATTTTCTCAGCCTGTTCTCCTTCAATTTCTTGCACGTTTATCTTTGTGTAGATAATAGCTGTCACTTGACTAGTTAAGTAATACTCTATCACACTTCTCTAGAGAAGTTACTGACTATTCTAATACTTTACTTTTACACCATTAAATCCCTTATCTACAATGTTATATTTGACGTTAAGTGTTCTTTTAACTCATTTCCGTCATCATTATGATTTATGATTAAGGACAGCACATCCAATTTTTGTTTTTGTTATCTTCATGGCACAATTTCTCATTGTTTCTCCGATGTTCTAATTATATGCAGCGTATTGCTTTAAGGGAATAAATTGAGAGATTCCTAAGATATAGGAGATTGTAAGAGGAAATTGTTATATAATATAATTACTATACCTAGCAGTACCCTTATAGACCTTCGGGTGAAGGGAACAAAAACCGTACTTCTGAATATTATGGTAAGAATACGGAACAATTCCCCACCCAATATCTTAATTCTGATGTGATTTTTTAATTAATACAGCTTGATATTCAAACCTGGTTAGTATAAGAACGCATCAAAATCTTCTGTCGATAGCCTTGTTGACAATATCTTTTATCATCGTTCATTGGTTACCCTTAGACATTGTTATAAATTTCTGTTTTGATTATACATAGATTCTTCTGCTTGATAGGTATTATCAATCTTATGGATTAATTTCTGCTTGTCATATCTGGAAGTGATAATGAAGCCCTGGCAGCCGCGGCTGCTGCTATAACGCTATTTGTCAATTTTGTTGTTAAGTTGTTCTAAAGCTTTTCTGCCTCTTCTAATATCAATGCAGCATAGATATCATCGCCCGTAATATAGCTAAAGGGTTGATGCTCTTGCTGTCTTGGCAACGTCAACGAAGGACAGTTAGATCCATAAGAAGTAGTATCATTATTATTTGAAATACTATATGATACAAAATTATATAATTCCGGGTTGCTTCTTAATGATTCAATTACTGATGCATTAGCAAAGTTCAAGAGTAGTTTACCGTTAGTTAAAACATCTTTTACTTTATCTTCGGCTACCTGTTTAATCTTAAGATATTCTTCATTATTGCTCTTAAATTCTGTTACGATATCCTCGAGCCTTGCCTTTTTCATTATAGAGATGTTCTACTTCTCTTCTTTCTCTTTCACAGGATATACGAAAAGAATTCAAGAGTCTGCTTGTTGTTGCTATTTGATTATTCATTTGATATAAATTTTTCTTGCATACATATTTTTGATATTGCAGTATACTTACATCATTCTTAGCCTTTTAAATCGCTCTTCAACTACTGGTAAATCGTTATTTGCAATTTCAAGAACATCAACGACTTGCTGTAGGTGCATACGTTTAGCCTTGGCGAATTTATACAACTTTACAAAATATTCAATATCACCTTTAATCTCTTGATAAACTGTATTCAAATCGTTTAGTTGTTTTAGATTCCAATACTCTTTGTAAAATTCAGTTGCCTCTGACTCTCTTAGGTTTAATTCAATAGCTACTTCCATTGGAATCCTACCTTCGGAAAAGAGCTTGTAGGCTTGAGTAGGTAGAGTAGCTGTTGTTCCTGTTCTTGGTTCTTTCCAGCATCATCTTGTTCTTGTTCTTCTTCTTTGGTTCCGTCTGCCTTCATCTCTTCCATTACCTTATTCAAAATAATTCCTATATCACGTGGAGATATTCTTTGCCTCCTTGCATATTTCACGATAAGTCTTGCCTTGATTATAGTAAAGGTCTAACACAAGTCTTTCTCTTTCCTGTCTTGTTATTATTGACATACATTTTGTATCTTAAGGAGTTATAGTATAATGGAAGCTTAAAGCTATTGTTATCATTTGATACCAATTTGTTACCATTTCTAGTGCTTCGTTACCTCTGTTATCATCTGTTTCCAACTGTTACCATGGTACAGTGTTCGAGTTCAGAATATCTGTAATAACCTTGTATATACGTACTAAAGATTGCGATGAATTTGCCTTGAAATCTTTCTAATCTGTTTAATCTATTGGCTTTTGTTATCGAAAATAATAGTTTGTTAACGATTCATTTTGTTCTTGAATATTTGGTGCTGGCTTGTTGTTAGGATATTTCTTCCTACTGCAATTAGTAATTTTATTTTTTATAGATATCCTCATGATATCATCATCTCCTTTTTCTAATATCATTTCTGGAAAGGTTTATTCTTCTAGTTTCTGCATATTATAACCTAATAGCCTTAGAATATCCTTCACAATCTTCCAGAGTTCTTGTTTGTAGACATCTATGTTAAGGTCTTGATAATTGGTATAATAGCCTTTATACCTATCTTCTTGCCTGCCACTTTTATAATAACTTATTAAGCAGGCAGATTCTTTTTTTTGAGTATGTTTCCTATTCTATATTATGCTGAATAGAGTTGTTAGTCGTCTGGATTCTTGCTTAATACACTTGAATATGCTAATAAAATGGGTTAATCTCGGCTGATTCTAGGTCCTGGAACGACTTGAGTATGTTGATAGCCAAATCTTTATTATTATTATTTTTGTAATCCTCTATTAGTTGTGAAAAATACTTGATTAAAGAATTTCGGCTTATCTCTTTTCTTACCTTACATTCCTCTTATAATTATTTTACCATTTGGCTGAATACTGATGTAATGCTTTTTACCAAGCAATATACTTCTAACAAAAGTGTTCTGATGTTCTACATCAATATCTAAATTCTTCTTACAACTTGCAATAAACGAGCTTATTAGATTAGGCTCTTTTGCAGTTTCTGTTCTATACTTTTGAATAAGTTATTGTACTTTTGTTCTTTCCCTTCCTAATTATTCTAAAGAGGAGTATTATTTTCATTTTAATTTATTGTCAGAGTAGAGCTACTCTGACAATTGACATCATTATTTTATTCATTATGATAATATCATGATCCGCTTTACATTTCGAAAGCTCATAGCGAAGAATTAAACCTAAATATAGTAGAGATCTGTGATAAAGCGGACTTCCGTATTATGATTACAAAGCTTCAAATTATTAGAAGGATAATGATGATATCTGTCATAGTCCTCTGTCTATTATCTATCTCTCTACAAGCAAATACTTCTACATCTTCTTCATTTTATAATTCATTAGACGTACAAAATCAAAAATTTTTCAAAGCTATCGACACTCCCAATGATGGTTATTTACAGGCACGAGTTATAGTAAATGGCTTCGAGTTGACTGCTGATTTAGCTATTACAGACGACGAAAAGACAAAAGGTTTAGCTATTAAAGATAATCTGAAAGAAAATGAGAGTATGCTATTTGTTTATGAAGAACCCTCGCGGCAGAGCTTTTGGATGAAGGATATGAAATTTCCAATTGATATTATTTGGTTAGATGGTAATGGTACGGTCGTTCATATTGAACATAATCTCCAACCTTGTGTTTCCATTCTAAACACCGGTAGCTCGATTCTAAACTGCCCCACATACACTCCCGATAAAGACTCTTTATATGTATTGGAGACTATAGCAGGATTTTCTCAAAAGCATAATGTCAAGATAGGAACAAATATTGATTTCTATTTTCCTTCTACTGCATAAAAAATGCTATATATGTATATCCATATATATATGTATATGTACACATCAGTCTATTCAAGGAGAATATCTCATTTACAAACCATGAATCTATAATCGATATTATTGCCAATAGTAATTGTATGAATTGTTCTAATAGTAAATGTTTTACAATAAAATTTTTAAAAATTTATATTATTCCCGTAATTGCTAAAATTATAAAAAATGCAAACCTAGATCACCTTAAATAATATTACAAGAAGTACAAAGCAGAACATGAGTTGTGATGATATTAATAACGCAAAAGCAGCAAATCTCCCATAGCGTGACGCAGTCACCAAAATAGTCCGGCAACTCTACGAGACTTATTTGTCGCTTGCCGTCGTCGCTTTCGTAAATAGATACTCTAAGTTCTTTAGTCTATTAACAGTTAAAAAAAGGTTTTCCAAAAAATAAAGTGGGAGGTTATATTGTGAAGTATTTTATGGACATGTAGTACTCTTTATTTCGCCGCCGCCCTGTCCTTGTCCGGCTTTTACAGTTTCACATTTAGCAGGTGGACTACCACACTCTTTTGTTTGACCGCCACCATTTGTACATGTTGTATCCCTTGCAGCATTTGCACTTGTCATCAATGTTGGAGCTAGTCCCACCGCAACGATTAAGCTAGTCACTGCGACTGCTAACATTATTTTTGAATTCATGGTGACTTATGCTATGAGATAGTTATATAAAAATATTATTAGAAAATATTCTAAATATTACTATAAATGGTAAAAGTTAAAAATAAACCCGAGGTTAGAAAGGTTTTACTTCCCAATGGCATAAAACAGGAATATCTAGAGAAAGTAGAAAAAAGGAGTTCAAAACAAAGCCAACAGGAGGGATTTCCAAAATGAAATCTTACTCCTCGACTACTATTACAATTGTTACCAGCAGGGATACAGAGATCTGTATCTACTACTACTGCTACTACCATCTACTCCAGGTTTTTTGGATTGTATGTTCTGTTTCTTCTTGTAGCGCCTCATTTTCTTTTGCAAGTGAGGTTAGTCCCATAAAAAATGTAGAGCCTTATGAAACTGCTGCAAACAATGCAGTAGATGATGAAAAAACAACGAACAAGAGTATACAGCTGAATTAATCAAAAATTATACTTTGAAGACTCTAAACGATACCGAAGAGATCTGGTATTATGATGGCAAACTCGGTATATTCTTGGTTGCTGTAAATGTTAAAACTCCTTTATAGATTGAGCCATCACTTCGATATGGTAAAATAACTACTGATTGGAGTTGTTCATTTGCCCTGGGTTTAATCTGAGGATTTGCGCTCGAAGCAATTACAGGAGAAGGA
>DASQYF010000235.1:0-2569 GCA_035639375.1 Nitrososphaeraceae archaeon | reverse complement strand
ATTCTTTTGATACCTAAGCCATATAGGTAGAGTCTACCTTTCTAATAAAATCTCAATAATAGTACTGGCACAATAGCTTCTTCTATTATATTAATGATTATAGCTATGGTGATGATATTTGCCCACGAATTTCACCCTTTGGATGACGCATAGTGTGAATATCGGCATATGCTTCTCCATTTTTTTTATGAGTTTAACTAACCGGCTCTGACAATGGCTTACCATACAATGAACGCTCAAGATCCCCCTGAAGTAATGGATCCCTGTCCTAAATACATTGGTGCACCACAGAAGTCGATGGTACATGCAATTATTGCCATCTTGTTATTATTAATTAGTTATAATAATTAATTATCTGATATGATGGAGAATTATAGTTATCTGATCGAGCGGCGCAACCACACCAGTTTCAACATAATAGACATTCAATCGTTCTCCTATATAGTACCCACGGGTCAGAAAGTACATTACTACGCTAATGACCAGGAGCACCGCCATGATAACTGCTCCTACGAAAATGGCGCGTAGCAGCCTATCCATTATTGTTATGTTATTTGTTATACAATAATATATTAAAATAAAACAAAATAGATGGAAGTAATGAACAAACTAACAACAAACAAAAATATGGAGTTAGTATTGCTAGTATACTAAAGAAAGGAGTGATTAAAGAGGTATTATATTATAGCAAGAGGGAGATTATTTGAGAGTGAACGAAATAGAAGTAGAATCAGAATATAAAATTGTAATCATAACATGAAAGGCTGCATACCCCAAACTGTACTGAAAAATATTATGATGTCCGCGGGAGAGGAGAAAAACGAATATGTAATTGCAATATTCCAGAATATTATCACACACACACACACACAAAAATATCAGCCAAATATATGAGCTGGACAAAACTTATGTCCTATTAATCCATAAGCGTTAGACAGAATACCAATCAGCAGCCTTGGTATGTCTATCCATCAATTTCTTTGCATTATTAACTATTTTTGTTGTATCTATATTTTTACTGTTGCTGATTATTTCTGCTAATTCTTTTTCGTTAGACACTGCATAACAGTTATGACCTTCCTTGAGATCACAGTATTTTGAATCTACATCATCAATCCATTTTCGGTTTATTATTAGTGCAGTATCATTATGTATTCGTTCTAAAAATGTATATTGCGTTCCACCTACATCATTAGGAAGTACAGTTAAATCTATCATAAATTTTGCTTTATTCAAAATATTGGAAACTGCTTCAAAGGAGCGATCAAATATTCCATAATAATGTTGCTTGAATTGCTGCTGTCCAAATGCTCTTACGTATTCCGGATTAAATGGCCCGTATATTTTTATTACGTTATCATTAGTTTTATTTTTTGAGGTTATTAATTTGTTAGCATTTAGGATAATATCTGTGTGTTTACCGTAGTCAGTCCGCGATATGGACACCGCATCTGTTTTATGAGCAATATTATGATAGTCACTATTAGTAATATAGTTATCATTTTTTTCAACTGGGTATGGATAAAAGGGATGATAAAGGAACTTTGAATTAAGGTCATACTTTTTCTTGGTATATTGTTGGAATGCATTTCTGATGCAAATAATATTCCAATAATTAAGGTAGGGTTCATTTTCTTTTGAAATTTCTGTTGCATCATGTATGACTACTGTTATATCATTGCGTTTCATTTTTTCAAGAAGATGAAAGTTTTTAAACATATCAGTGATGAATGGCTTTTCAGCAAAATCGAGTGTTTCTGGTGTTACATTCTGATAGTATATACCATATCCAAATTCTTTGAACACTCTTTCAAACCGATTAGTTATACGCCTAAACCATTTTCTTCCTAACAAGTGCATAAGATGAGCAGTAAAAGTCACACATCCGCCATACAGATAATGATCTGATATGAAAAAATATTGTCTTTGTGTTTCTTTTAGCACATTCTCTTCCTTTATCTATTTGTGAGTCATTCTATAAATGCTCATGCTCTAAGATGAATTATTATTCTAAAGTTTCAGACTTGATGTCAAATATTTTAAGAAAAAATTTGATATGCTATTGATAAGACATATAACAATAATAACAAGGGTGAATCATGGACTTAAATAATGTTACCACATATGGAAAAAGTAGGCTTATTTCAAAATTATAAAAGGTGTAATCAAAGTCACAACATAACAAAACCTATTTGTTAAAGTAAATAAAACTTTCATATTCTAATTGTGCGGCTTTGTTTAAGAGATCATCGGCTAGCTCATTTTCCTTTTCTCGTTTCATAGATTTAGCCAATCTTTTATAGAATTTTGCTTTAAGCATTGGTGTTTCCTCAGGCTTTATGATATTTCTTGCAAGTGCAATTTCAGTTGCCTTGGAAAAACCATCAATATCAACTCTTGCCTTTATTTGATTAAAATTACCCAGACCTATTCTAGTCCTTGAAGCTTGATATTTCATAAAACTTGGTATTCTATATTTAGTAGGAATTAAGGAAGTATACTTAAAGTTGGCTCCAAGAGCTGACATCCTTATCCAAGAATGAAAATCTTCTGATGCTTTTTCATTAGG
>DASQYF010000234.1:0-2781 GCA_035639375.1 Nitrososphaeraceae archaeon | reverse complement strand
AGGATATTAACCTTTTATCAAAACTTTGGTACCAAATGAAAATTAAGGGTAAAGATCGTGCTGAACCTTTATCATATTAACACAGAGTGATAGTCATGGAAGTTTTTCTTTGAATTATTAAGTATTGCTTTGCTCTTCTTGCATCTTATTCCGTACATCAATATTATCCAATCCTTTCCCGTCTATCAACACTTCATTATAACACGTAACAACTTCATTTTTAGTAGGCTCTTCTTAGTCAGGTTTCCTGAACGCAGATTTACCCCATAGCTTTATTTTTGAAGTCAGAAATAGATTATTGTTGTTTTTGTTGATGGGAATGTTATCGTTTTTTCCATTGGTATTGTTGGATCTGAACCTGCTTTGCTTAAGGTGTAATATTAACTTGTAACTTTAAGCTGTGCCTCTGCAGCTCAGATAAATAATGATTTTATACACCGATAAAAAAAGTGACTACTCTTACAATGAAAAATAGAAAAATAAAACCTTAGAATGAGACAAAAAATAAGCAATAATATCGATAGAATTTATGAGGAGTTCTGATCACATAACTCATTGTGAAATGATATTAGTTGTAAAGCTATGCTATTTGTTTATTATTATCATATAGTCTTGTAAATAATAAAATATATGAATAATAGACATCACAAAATAACGATGCAATTATTGATGGTCAGTATAGAATATCCACCTATGCCAGGAGGCATAGGGCGATATACTGCAAATCTAACAAATGCTCTCTCAAAATTAGGACTTGATGTCTATGTTGTTTGCGATCAGAAAGGAGATGGACAATATTCTGGCATATCTCCTAAAAATCCTCATAATTCCGATGTATTGTTAAGAATAGTTAATGACCTAAAGCCTGATATTGTACATGTACAATTTGAGCCTGGTTTGTATGGATTAATATGGGACACAAAACATCCAAGAAAGATTGGCACATATATTGATCAATTTTATGTCAAATGCAAAATTCCAATAGTAACAACTTTTCATTCTGGACCAGTAACTCTACGCCAATGGATGACACCGTCATCGTTGGTAAAAAAAAGCGGTAAGATAGGAAAATTAGGAATACCTTTGCGAGCGTTACTAAGATATTACAAGTATTTTCTAAATTATAAGGGTTTCAATAATATAACTAAAGAGAAGCTTAGGATGAGCGCAGCAGGCATAGTCTTCTCACATTATATGTCAAAGAGACTTGAGAATGGTACCAATGATACTGGTAGCAATGGCGGTAAATGTCATGTAATTTATCATGGATCTGAGCCAGCCCTGTATCCTTCACCAAACAAAAAAGAAGCAAGGGAAAAATTTTCTCTACCGCAAGAAGAACAAGATTATAAAATAGCTTTAGCTCATGGATTCAGAACCGCTGGCAAAGGTTGGGACATACTAAAGAAAATGGATATTCCTAAGGGATGGATATTAGTAGTAAATTCCTCCAAAGACTATTACAATAAAGAGAACCTTGATTTGAGCTGGCAAGGAGCAACCAATATCCTAGATTTACAACGTGGTTATCTTAGGGAGAATGAACTCTCTACATTATTCTATGCTTCTGATGCTGTAATACTACCTTACAAAGTAACTGGTGGTTCAGGTGTAATGTTTGATGCTTTAGCCCATGGATTACCATTTGTAGCAACAGATTTAAAATTCTTTAAAGAATTTGCTTCGCAAGGATTAGGAATAACTGTAAAAAGAAATCCTCATGAGTTTTCAAAAGGTTTAGAGGATCTCACCAGCAATTATATCAAATACAAAGAAGCTGTTGATATGTTTAAAGAAAAGATAAAGTGGGATTCTGTTGCTAAACGACACTCTACACTATATCATGCTGTAGCACACAGAGAGCATAGCAGCATATCTGATGATTTAGAACAATGATCTTTTACGTTATTTTTTACTGTGGTAAAATGCATGAGTGATTAATTGGAATATTGTTGGTTGTTCATCCATTAAGCAAGCATTATTTCTTGGACTGTAAATCGATGATAAATTTATTTCATATCTCACTGGCCTTGCTAACTACAGGGGTTGGAATATTACTATTGAATACTGTGTAGTAGCAGAAGAAATGTTACTGTAGAAGATGACGATGTTATAATAGATTTCAAACTAAAGGCCATTAACAAGAGTAATACTATACTTATAATACCTAATAGAGTCTTGATGTCTTGTTAGTCTAAGCATAGATGAGTATCTAATTATTCTTAGTTTCAAACTGCCAAAAAATATATATCTTTTAGGTTAGCGTGTTTGTAATTTTTTGGAGTCGTTAATACAACTTTAATCTTTAGGTAAAACATCCTTATAGATACTCCGGTGATTTAATTTGTGATGGTCTAGGCTACGCTAAAGATTTTTCCATACTTATTGTCATTGTCTTTCATATAAACATAGTAATAATGACAATGTTTTTCTGTATGAAAGAATGGTTTTCCACACTTAACATATTCTTTCTTGTTGTTGCATTTTTAAAATTGCATTGGTTCTATTATAACAATAACTTTACTGCTTCAAATTTTTTGTTTGTCAAAAGGCTTCATTAGGTAGTTTTGCAAGAAATTAGCTTTACGCATTCGTAATATATTAGACAATACGTTTCAAAAATCAAAGTAGTAGAATTTTCCTTTTCCTTTCTATGATAAAATGCAGGGATGAGGTTTTTCTTCTAGAATTAGTTTTAACCTTATCAAAAAGATTATACATCCTGACAATTTATTACGACAATGTCTGTTTTATTATATCAATAGCAACACAAAATAACAT
>DASQYF010000233.1:0-2891 GCA_035639375.1 Nitrososphaeraceae archaeon | reverse complement strand
ATAATAATATTATACTCAATATGTCTATGATTAAAATTCAGTATTGTTTTTCAAGTAAATATATTATTAGTACAGATATTCAAATGAAGATATGTGAACAACTCAACATTAGTAATGGTTGCAGTACTAGCAGCAGTAGCTATGTTATCAGCAGCAGTAGTTGTACTACCGATACAACAAGCAAGTGCACAAGATTCAAGCTTTAATTTCAAACAAAAACAAACGAACAAGTGTAGTGGCTTCGCTGGCTGTAGTAACTCAGGCTCAATAAACTTCGCCTTCTAAAAAAATATTGGCAGTTCTTACTGCCATAATGCCTAATTTTTCTTGTAATTAATAAAAAGATTTGTAGATTCTTATTATCATTAGAGAATAAAGTGCCTCCTAGTCAGACTATATTGCAACTTTACCAAGATATACTGATTACAGTTAGCTGAGATTTTAGGTTTCTGAAATGTTTTGGATAATAGCATATTCAAGGAACAATTAAAAGTCGAGGAACATGCCCTTATATCTTCAATGTGTAATTTAATAAAGCTAGACTATCAAGAAGAAAATAAATAGTCTAAATAAAAGAACAATTTTGCTTTCCCTACGGCTAGTAGAATAACTATCTATTCTATTGAGAATAAACTCAGGACATCAATTCTTTTGCTTTTTACTTTTGCTTGAATAGTTCACCTCTAATCGCCTTACAGCAAAAACAAAGGATTAAATTATAAGGGATATATTGATATCTAAGAATATCTCTAGAATGTCTGAAGAAGAATATGAAAGAATCGTGTTGTGTCATTTTCTCAAATAATATTAATATCAACAACACATTGTCTGATTATTCCAAAAAGGCTCGTTAACCAATTATTGCAATTTTATTTCCAGCGATCATAGTTTGGATATATTTTCATTTTATTTTATTTTCTAAGTGTTGACTAGGACACTTCATGAAGACAATTTGTAGAATAACTTCGATAGATATACAGAGCACAATCAAATTTGTAACAAGATAACTAGTGAAATAATTCATAAGCAACACAATACTTAAGATAAATGATAGTTTTTTAAATAGGATAACACAGAATTCCTCTACACTTTAAGCTTCAGTCCTTCAAGTCCTTCTCGGATATATTCTAAGATGTCAAGTTTATAATAAGAGCTCAGATGATATTCAAAATTTGTATTGCTTCTTTGTTTGATCAATTCTTTCATTAATTGTAACATGATTCATAGCATCTTTATTGTTTACTTTATTAATGTGAGTATGAGGCGGACATTTGATGATAATAATAATGCCGATATAGTAGATCTAGCTGATAACGTTGAGATAGTTATTTTTTTTATTGATGTTCATATTGTATTAAACATTCTTTGCTATATCTCATATGTTTATTAAAAAGACGTTTAGTAAAAAGCTCGCAAAGAAGCTGAAAAGAATAGTAATAAACCATCTAGAGAGGAACATGAAATATCTCATTCAAGTTACTGCCTGATCCTCCAGGCTGTCGTCCTCCGCCAATAACATATAATTTTCCCTTGATTACTGCAGATGTAAGATGTTCTCTTGCAGTTTTCATTGGCTCTTTTTCTGTCCATGTATTACTCTTTGGATCATATGCTATGTTACTGGTTAATGTTTGTAAAATATCAACTCCTCCAACTACATACAGAGTTCCGTTGATAAAATTAGCACTTGATGCGCCACGAGGACTTGGCAGATTTGCTCCTTCTGTCCATTTGTTAGTGTTGAGATCGTATATGAATAATTTATTTGATAGTTGATCTCTGTTTAGATAGCCTCCTCCGACAACATACAATCTTCCATCAAATGACGCTGCAGCGGTATGATCTAATGGTTGTGGTAAAGGAGGAGCTGTACTCCATTCATTAGTCATAGGATCATATATTTCCACAGTACTAGTGCTTCGTCCACTTTCACCAAATCCCCCAATTATGTAGATTTTGTCATCTAAAAGTGCACCAACAATTTCAGATCTTGCAGTTGGCATAGGGGCTCCAATAGTCCAAAACGATTTGGAAGTTGATGTTTGTGCATTAGAGAGTGGTAAGACATATAATATGGACAACAGGAATAAAATTGCTGTTCCTCCTGTGAAGATTGATATTAACATAATATAGTATAGGATATTATTATGCTTCTTCCTAATAAATTGCTTAGGACATAAAGTGATATAAGAATAAAATTCGAAGAGCATTATACAAAACAAGGAATTCCGCGACCATCAACACTAACTCCGCCTAATCCTATTTTGTGCTGAAAATAGTATAAAATTAAATTAATAGGTGCATTCTTGGATGTACAAGTCAGGTCTCTACTCTACCTTAGAACAAATATCTTGACCTTATACTTATACTGCAGAAAATAATTGGCCAGATATTATTGGTAGTGGAGATAGCACTTTAGAAGATATCCGCTACGCTAAAAGCCTCTCGAATATGTTTCATTTAGCAAAAAAACAAGAGTGAAGATTGTGTATATAGTAGAGGTAATTTTTCACACTGAAGTAGATGAAGCTGAAACTAAAAGAACTGAAATATTAATCAAAAAGAACACACAAAGCCTTTAGGTATAGATGGAATGAATGTCGAGATGTACTCTATTAACTAATAGCATTCACTTGGATTCAGTTGGGTAAATAATGACGACGATTGTCCCATGTTAAGTATCGCCTCTCCTATGTCGAGCGTTATGATGAGGATAAGGATATTCCATATGACGTGCTGTTGCCTGTCCGATCTTGGTTCCGAAAAAGTGACTGACAATGCGCAGGGCCATGTCTATTCCAGCTGAGATTCCTGCAGAAGTGAAGATGGGTTCCACCAAAGTAAACCGGACATCATCACGTATGTGGGCATTCGGTGCGGCATGGCGTAGG
>DASQYF010000232.1:0-7921 GCA_035639375.1 Nitrososphaeraceae archaeon | reverse complement strand
CCGACATCTTCATTTATGTATAGTAATTCTGAATGGACAATCAATGGTTATATTATCATCATAACAGGGATAATCATATCTGCAATTGGTGTCATATTATGGTGGCGGGATCCAAATGAGGATGCAAGCACCCATAGAATTTGACTCCTGCTTCATTTTGATTATACCATTATCATGTATTCTTCACCTAGATTTTAAGAGTATTGTCTAATGTAGATTATTGGTTCTGAGTCGGTTAGTACTATATACGCATACATTGTTGTGTTCAAGAAGAAATAGCATTCTACTATGTACAAATATAATGTAACCTTTTCCCTTTTTAATAATTCAGCTTTTACAATTGAAAACCATGAAAATAAGGATTTATTTTGTTCAAATCCTATATTGAGACATTTAAAAGATGATATAATTAGTAGATAACATTCGGATAACTTTATATCCAATTTGGCATTTCAAAAATTGTTATTCCAAGTAGTAATGATGATTAAATTAACAAAGAAGATATGTTATTTAATAGCAGTTTGACATTTATTCTAAAATGTGAAAATAGACATAATTCAGATATTTACCTCTGTAACAATCAGTGAATATTATTGTGGATTTAAAAATGCAGGGAGCTATATCATATTATCACTAGTAAGAATTTTGTTAATGAAGATGCAGAATTTCATTCTTCCACCATAAAGTAATTAAACTAGCGAATGAACAAATGCTCTACGAGTTGATATTATAATGTTGAATATGGGTGTAATAGAATATGTATGTGATTGATAAAAAAATATGAAGAAAAAAAAATAGGCGATAATGTGAAAGTATTCTTGTTATGATAGTAGAAGTAATTTATTATAGATTGAGTAGAAACGATGGGTCAAATATATCCAAGTATAAATAATCCCATAGCGGTGGCCATTGTCAAACCCCAAACAACCTTATTCCAATCAAAAATTTTCTGTCCATCTAATGCACCAAACGGCATTAGATTGAATAGTGCAATCCAACCGTTAAATGATGCACCTGCTGCCAGATATGGGTAATATGGATAGTAATAAGACGATAAGGCTAGGAGTACAAAACCCATGACCAAGTTTGTCAATGGCCCAATAAATGCAACTCTGCCAAATCTGTTTCTATCTGATAATCCAACCATTACAGCACCAGGGGCTATAAACTTGAATGGCATAATTGGTAGTGCTGATATTGCTGTTACTATAAGGCCATATATCTGGGCTCTAAATTCTGCCCAGCTGCCGTAAAACTGAGCTAAGAACTTATGAGCTAATTCATGAACAAGGAATGCGCTAATAAATATAGCTAAGAATTGCCAAGAAATATATCTGTAATTGTTTAATGAGAGACCTACAGCAGTAACTAACAAGGCAGCAACAGATAAATGCAGTAATTCAGTTTTGGATGACTTTATTCTTATTGCTCTGGATATCGAATTCAAAATACTGCTACTCCCATTTCCAACACCATGTGCTTTACCTAAAAGTACATCCTTTCTTTTCTCTGTGTATTTGTCTATAAAGGGACATGAATGATTAATGGGATTTCTATGGATATTACAAAATGATTCTTTACAGTAATTACATTTAAACGGAATACTTTCGTTTACTCCGCAAGAATAACATTGAGACATGGTTTATCTCCTACTATTACCATACGCAACGACAACCTATGTTCCAGTAAACCCGAGTCTGCCTATATCCTTCTACGTATTTAAATTGACAATAAGAATATGGAATTGCTGCTAACAAGGTACCATTTGAGTTAATTTGCCTATGATTGCACAAAGCCTTTCTTTCTCTTCAAACATATATAACAAAATGCATAATTAAACCATGGGGCAATTTTTCACATGACACTGATGGACAGTGATGGTTATAAGAATATAACTTTACTATATCTTATAACAAGTCTTATATTTTTGAATTATCTAATTCTGATATAGACCCATAATAATAAAAACACCATCTATAAAATCATAATTTTAGTCATAAAGCGATACCGATCTCTATAATTTTCTTGAATTATAGGGAAATACTAAAACCTTATAATCAATACTAGGAATTGTGTGGCACTTTGTATAATCAAGAATGTTGTGATACTGAATATATCCCACAATCAGTAGTTGGTAGGCAGTTGTCATTCAGATAATTAATAGTCCTTCTTCTATGAACTTTAGAAATATGTCTATATCGCTAAACATCTACTTTTATAAGGACAGAGAAAACATAGTTGTATTTGAAACAAAGAAATAGAGTACACTTTTATTCTTTATTATCATAGCAATAATATTGTCGCAGGTACATAGTATAAAGTATGAAAAGATTTAGTCAGTTCAAGTTAACAAAAGGACTTATTTTGTTATTTGTTGTTATAACAGTAATTCTTCTTTTTTACGCTTTTCCAGTTTATTATTATGACGCGTTACATGTACAAGCACAACTATCCCAACTACAACAACCATCACAACAACAGCAGAAGTCACCACCGCCAATAATAGGAATAAAGATTACATCTCCTAATACAGGTCAACAAGTGCCAGTTGGCCAGCTTACCATTTCAGGAACATCTACAGACAATATCGCTACTGATTGTACAGTATATTCTGATTGGAATAATACAAAGCCTTCACAAAAAGCTATAGCAACTGGTAGTGGTGGAGTAAATGATTATTCCACTTGGAAATACACGTATACCAACAATTACCATCTTATTACAAACGGAACAAACAATCTAACTGCCAAATTATCTTGTCTTAATAATAGCAATGGGACTGCTAATTTAACAAAATATTATAGTGTAAATGTTATTGGAGTAAATTTTGAAGACAATAGAATGAATGTGAATGCAAATTATACTATTCCGCCTATAGTGAAGGTGCCATCACAACCAATAATAGTTGAAGCCAAAACTCAGTCAGGATCTCTTGTTAACTATAATGCATCTGCAACTGATAATACCGGTATGTCTATAGTACCAGTTTGCGATCCACCTCCAGGTTCCGTTTTTTCATTAGGCAATACTACAGTTAAATGTAGGGCAGTCGATAATGATGGTAATGCTGCAGTAGCATCATTTACTGTAATAGTACATAAGCCTACTTCAACTACGACAATATTCACAATCACGGAAACTGGTACTTATAGTGAACCTACTAATCTTCCAGCAGTTGCGGCCAATGACGTCAATTCGTGTAACCAAAACCTAGCAATTTCTAATAACGCCGTTGGAGCAAGTGGTAGTGAAGTTGAAAATCCACCTTCAAACGTAGTAGATGATAATCTTGACACTCGGTGGTCAAATCTAGGTATTGGCTCTTGGATTGAGATTGATTTAGGTGCACAGAAGACCATTTGCAATGTGGAAATCGCTTGGTATAATGGTAATGAGCGACAATATAATTTTGTAATATCAGTATCAAACGACGGAAGAACTTTTTCAAATGTGTACGAAGGTACAAGCAGTGGTAAGAGCACTTCATCGGAAAGATATACCTTTTCTGAGCTTTCAACAACGAGATATCTAAAAATCACAGTTAACGGAAACACCGATGTCGATAGCGATGAAAAAAACTGGGCAGCCATAACAGAAATAGATTTAAATGGATATGAGGTTAGATCTACTGAGATTAAGCCTTCCTCACCCAGTATTATAATGCTAAACATATCAGGTGTCTATGAACAGAGCAGTGTCTCATCTGGTGTCGGCGGACCGAAAATAGATCCGAGTAAAATAGAAGGAACTCTTGCCATTATTAATTCTACAACAAACAAAAAGATAAATGAGTTCGATCTAGCACCCATTAATATTGCAGTAACACAACTCTCTAAAAAGATAACAATTATGACTCAGTTAGATGATCCAATTACATCCGGTACTGTTAATGCCACATTGAAGTTCAAATCGCCTATTGATTTTAAAAATGGCGGTAGTTATAGCAGTACAGCAACAGGTGCAAATATACTCATATCAGCGGTGGATGGAAAAACATATGATACCAAAGGAACTGCGGAAGGAAAAATTACTATTCGTACTCCTTGAATGAGGATTGTGTAATTATAATAAAATTGAACATTCCTTTGATCTGTCCTCATTTATAATCCTATGAACTCCATTCGATTATAATAATAAAATAAGACACTAAATTATGCTGTTGATGAAAAATAGCTAATATTTATAGTTCTTAAAAATGCATTGATAGCCAAGATATAAAGATATATAGATATATATTATAAGTAGTCAAGGAAAATGGAACTACTTTAGAAGGAAGGCTCCATATAATAACTTTAATATGATCGATTCCATGCCCTAGCAATCATTTTTCATTATATAGTCTAGATGATAGAGCTTAATTTGAAAAATAGATAATAGTGTGTTAGCAACAAACCATGATTTTCTTCAGTTTTTAGTTAGAATTTTTTCAATGGCTATCATTTGAGTTGCTTAACTTACTAACCTAGTAATCAGTACTGTTTCTTGTTATATAATATAAGGATAATAACTTTAGGAGCCCTGAAGTTTTCATCTTATCTAATCACTGATAGCATTGTTGTTCATATTAATAAGCCAATGTATTTCCTGGTAGCATTCAGTACACATTTCCTTACCATTTGTGTGATCACACGAATATATTTTGTTAGTCTCAAGCTGACATCTAGTACATATTTTTGACAATAGTATTTTTCTATAATGACCGCATTAATCAAGATTTATCTACAGCTGTTGTTAATATACTGATAGAAGTACAAGGAAAGATAGTAATATCACGGACCATATACAGAAATAATAATCGGATCTATTTGCTGCCAGCATAGCAGACATAAAGCTTATCCTAGAGATTTAATAATTTCACGATCAGTTAATAGAAGTTTGTTAACTATACTTTAAAAGAATCTCAAATATGTGATCATTAACAAATATTTAAAAATGCTCAAGAATGCTCCAAGAGGATGGAAAGTAAATGCAGAAAAAAAAATATGTTCTAACAAATTTATTGAACTATATGAAGATACACTCGATTTAAAGGGACAAAAGAAAATATACATCAGAGGAATTAGAAGGGACTATTCCACCGTTGTACCCTTCATTTCAAAAGATAAAATACTTATAATTAAAAGTTACAGGCACCTAGTAGACTCTATTCAACTTGAAGTACCGTCTGGTTATATAGATGAAGGAGAAACACCTAAAGAAGCAGCAATACGTGAGCTTAGAGAAGAAACAGGCTACACTGCAAAAGATATGATATCAATAGGTCATTATACACTTGATTATTCGATGTTTGAGCAGAAGGGAAATCTCTTTATTGCATATGGTATGACTAAAGAAGGACATCAATGCTTAGGCATAATGGAAAAAATAGATATTGAAATAATTACTATAAAAGAAATCAAGCATCTACTTTTTGAAGGAAAGATACTAAATGCAGCATCTATTGTTGCATTATATAGAGCATTACATTTTCACGAACATCAAATCAACTAAGATTAAGATTTGAATGCTATTTCGGAACCCTTCTGAACAAAAAGAATGTAACCTGAAAAACTTAGAAAGAGTCTGGTTAATCTTTGTTTAATGAAACTATCTCTATCCTTAGCTTTTTATACTATTTTTTAGACTCTTTGAGCATATCTTTTGTAATGGTGAAACTTTTATAGACATATTACTGCTGACAAGTTCTTTAACCGGAGGCCAATTTACAACAAATAAAATTAGATTTTAGCTAAACGGATACAATTATTTATCAGTTGTCAGTCATGTCGTTTTCTGTGTGTTTTTTATTTTAGAGAATATGATTATAAGAGCTTACGCTATATGAATGATAATCCTCAATTATAATATCTAGATATCGGAGCGAACTTTAAAATTGTGTTTTATTATTTTAAATACCGATGACCTCAGAAAGGATCGTATCATTTCTGCCCAGTGCTACAGAAGTATTATATCAACTAGGTGCAGGGGATCAACTAGTTGGTGTAACTCATGAATGCAAGTTTCCTGAAGCGGCCAAAAGAAAACCTAGAGTAATCAATCCTTCTTTTAATCCTGCTAAAATGAACAGTAAAGAAATCGATGATAAAATTGCAGAACTGATGCAATATGGCAGAGACATATATGTAATAAATGATAAGATCTTAAAAGAAGCAAAACCTGATCTCATTGTTGCTCAAGGTGTTTGTGAAGTTTGCTCTCCATTTACTAAAGAGATTAAGAAGGCTATTTCCATACTAGATTATGAACCAGACATTCTGATCCTTGATACACATGATCTAGATGATATTTTAATAAGCATAATGAATGTGGCAGAACGAGTTGGAAGGATAAAAGAAGGTAGAAAATTAATAGATTCATTGCAAAATCGCATTGATAGCATAAGAATGAGACCCAAAGGAAATAAACCAAAGGTTCTTTGTGTTGAATGGATAGATCCACCCTTCATTGCAGGTCATTGGGTACCCCAAATGATAGAAATGGCTGGAGGAATTAATGGATTGGGTTCATCTAGAAAACCATCATATCGTATAGATATAAATGAAATCATAAAGTTTGATCCAGATAAAATCATTTTAATGCCTTGTGGTTTTGATATTGACAGGACATTAATTGAATTCGAACAAGTTAAAACTAGTAATGAATGGAAATCCCTAATGTCTGATCAGAATATAGAAATCTTTGCTGTAGATGCAGGACAATATTTTAGTAAACCTTCACCAAGAATAGTAACCGGGCTTGAAATCTTAGCAAAAATAATCCATCAAGATAAATTCATGGATCAATTAGTACCGAAAGATTCTTTTATAAAAATACAATAACCAAATAAATCTACTGGTACAGTAACGATTATCTTTACATAAAGCAGATATAACTATACCTATCCATACTTTTTTTAAAAACAAGGAAATCTTTTCTTAATGGATAAAAGGTAAATGTAAAGTCTCTTTTTAACTATTATTATGAGTAACAAACGATCAGTTGTTTAAACATCGAACAATAACATACAGATAGCCATATCACAATATTAAACATACTATTTTAGCTGGATATTAGATATGAATTAACCGTTACAGATGCAGATTTGATATGAGAAACTCCAATTATCTGATATTATTTTCTTCTTATTTACTTGAATGCTTCTGTTATACAAAAGAGTAATCATTTTCATATCTAGAGATATTTATCAAAAGTGATTATCGAATTATATAATATATATATATTATCATATGATATGTATTAAAGAATCTATCTTTTGTCTGAAGGCAGATATCTAATTCTTTGGTAGTAGTTGATTAAAATCCAACAACTCCTTCGATTTTAACTATATGATTAAAATAAAGTGTTTAAGTTCTGACATTAGGTAACAATGACTGTTTTGTAATGCAGATTCTATAATATTCTCTCCTTTTGAAATTCAGATATTGTCCGGTTAGAAGATATAATAGATAACTATTGTAATGATAGATTATTTGCATCCAATATTCTGCAAACTCCTCCTCTTTTGGATATATCTTTCCAAACTACCGTACTCAGAATATTCGGCTCATTAAGAGTCATATGCTATCATATGCTATTAACCTTCAAATGCATGGAGACTCTCTATAAACTTATGATATTTTGCTATTAGTATGTTGATTTATTAATAGTGTAAATCTAGCCGTCTCCTATTTTTCTTTGATAAACAGAACCTTTACCTATGCCTAGTTATTATTTCAAATAGAATGATTAATTGGTTATTAGAAAGATTTATTCTATCAGCTCTTAAATCATCATCAGGTATTCTTGAGCGATAATACTCTAACTGATGATGACCGCAAGAGGCTAATCAGGGATTGGTTGTGGGAGATTGAACAAGAGTTAGATGAAATAAATTCTACTTCACTTAGTGCAGAATCCAAAGATAAGATCAAGGCCTTCTTAA
>DASQYF010000231.1:0-2546 GCA_035639375.1 Nitrososphaeraceae archaeon | reverse complement strand
TATAGAATTTATCTTATATTCCAACTACACAAAATCATGAATCATGTTCCTAACAAACTGATTTTTAAATTGCAACTATTAGCGTATTAAAAATACAATTTATGTATTTTTATATTATAGTGGTATGTTCAGTTTCATAATATCATTTTGTTAGCATGACTTTACCAATTTGCAGTAAAACTGAGAAATAGAAAAAGGGGAAAGTAGATTAAAATATGTGGAATATTTACTGTTAATAGTTAATTTTTGAATTTTAATATATGTCTTTTTTCTTTATGTGAAAGTTTTAAATTCGATATCCTAACTATTATTAATAATGGAGAATAATATTCACCAGGTACATACATGATATGATAAATGGATCTATACATGAGAAAAGAAAAAAAAGTATATGCAATATTCACAGCTGAAGCCATAGTTCTTCTTGCTTCAACATTTATTGTTATCCTAGGCTCTTTACAATTACTAGATGTTAATATGAAGGCATTAGCACAATCATCAACATCAATAATAATAGGTAGCACATCGGGTGATAATGCGCCAAGAACAGATAACTTTAAACTTACTTCAGGTTATACAATTGAACCTGTAGTTTGGAATCTTACTTTACCTAGTAGCATTACGTTTGACAATGAGAATAATATGTACATAGCAGAAGCAGGTTTTGTTTATGGTGGATTAATACCAACACCAAGAATACTAAAAGTAGATAATCAAAGCAGAACTATATCAGTATTAGTTGATAGGAACCTCAACGGCCCAATTACAGATATTGAGTTTTATAATGGAAAACTGTATGTATCACATAGAGGAATAATATCTACTGTCGAGTTACAAACAGGTCTCGTAAAGGATATAATTGTAGGACTTCCAAGCATAGGAGATCACCATAACAATCAGATAGCAATTGGAGGACCTGATAACAGGATATACTTTGGACAGGGTGAGGCAACTAATAGTGGAGTAGTGGGAGAAGATAATTTCAGACTAGGATGGACTAAGACAGCACCTTACTTTCATGACATTCCAGCTAAGAATATAACATTAACAGGGCAGAACTTTGTAACTAAAAATCCACTTACAGCAGAACCTAATGATAATGCAACTACTGGTGCATTTGTTCCATTTGGTACCTCTACATATGCAGGACAAGTTATTCCGGGAGATATAAAGTGTACTGGCTGTATTTTAAGTGCTAAGTTAGATGGAACTGATCTTAAACTAGTGGGATGGGGGTTTAGAAGTGCATACGGAATGGCATTCTCTCCAATTGATAGAACAAAACTTTTGGTAACTGTTAATGGTGCAGATGAAAGAGGAAGTAGACCTATATCTGACGACATAGAGAAGGTCTATCTGATAGATATTTCTAACGCTTCTGAACTTGGCAAATTTTATGGCTGGCCTGACTTCTTTGGGAATGCACAACCAGTAACTGATCCTAAATTTCAATCACCAAAAGGCAATAATAGTCAACAACTTGAGTTTCTAATACAAAACCATCCACCTGTTGAAAAACCATTGGCCCAACTTGATATCGGAGCTGCATTAGCGCAAGTTGACTTTTCTTCTTTTTCTTCTAAAAAAAGTAATAATACTAACAATAACAATGGTAGTACTAACCCTTTTGGATTTGAAGGTTTGGCGTTTATAAGTGAGTTTGGGATAATGGTACCAATATCACATTCGTCAGAAAGTATAAAGAAAGAAGGAGGAGAAAAAATAGTGGGACAAAAAGTAGTTATCCTTAATTTACAAACTGGAAACTATAGTGACTTTGTATCGCTCAATGGTCCTGATATTGGTTTTAGACCTGTTGGAATAGCATATAAGCAAGATGAGAGTGCTCTGTATATCGCAAGCATTGGAAAAGTCGAAGTAAGAACAACCTTACCTAATAATGGTACACCATTGCCAAATCCTGTTCCTTGGTACTATCCAAATACTGGAGTAATATGGAAAATAACAAAGTCTTCTGGTAACAATAGCTAAGACAACAACTGTACCAGTAAGATAAGAAGAATAGTAGCAGTGCAGACTATACTTAATAATACAACAACAACTACTACAAGGCTATGCCATAATTAATAATTAGAATTACTAATACTAATAAAAAATGGTTGCAAAGTGCTGCTTTAGTAAATGGATAAGATAAAGTATTTGACAAATGAGATAATGTTCCTTATCACGTGAACAAGAATAGATATGGAAAATCATCGAGTAACCTGTTTTATTGCTTTTGATCATTATTTATTATTATATTTTCCTAGAAGTTTTAAAATCTATTTATTACAGCGCGCAACCCATAATATTTTTCAGTAGCCAATATTGCTTCTTCAATATTGCTAAGCGAATATCTATGGGTTACTATTTTTGATAAGTCAACTTCCTTAGTAGAAGCAAGTCTAGCAGCTTCATGAAGCGTAGATGGCGTAGAGCTGAAACTACCAGTAATAGAAATTTGATTATAATGAAGCCAGTTAGGATCTATCAGAACAGCATTATTATTATTATTTTCGTTTGGTATGCCTGCAAATATATTTATT
>DASQYF010000230.1:0-6482 GCA_035639375.1 Nitrososphaeraceae archaeon | reverse complement strand
TATTTATCAAGAAAAAAATCTTTTTGCATATGCTCACATATTTACAGATACACCAAATACTATTACAAAGAATATTGATAAATATCAGATAGTTTTTCTATCATATCCTAATATTCCATTAGCCAATGATAATTCTACACGACTAAATTTCAGTCTTACAGAAAATAAGACTGATGTTTATAATGTATTTGTATCTTTAATTATAAAAGAGAAAAACTCAGGAAATGTAATTGAACAAATTCCATATAAATTCTATGAATTTGGAGATATCACCTTTCCCTACACATTCAAGAAAGTTGGCGATTACATAGTAACATTACAAACTAGAATAAATGGGGATCCAAAATACGAGGTCAATCCGCTAATAGCTAATTTTGATATTTCCGTAGTAAAGTCTAGCGAAATTCTCTTTATTGGTTGGATAGCGGTTCTTATTCCTATCCTAGCTGCTATACCTGGAATAGTCGTTTACATGTTCTTCAAGAGGCAAAGCAATAATGAGAAGAATAATAATTCTACAACTTAGCAGTATGAATCAATCGTGTTTTGTATGGTCGGCATATAATTGTCATATTTTCTCTTTTTTGAAATATATATAATGAGATATATTTTATCACTCTTCATAATAAGAGCCCACATTGTTCTGGATTGTTCATTGTTTTATTTTTTATAAGCGTATACTACTTTATCTGCTGGAATACCATCAACAGGGTAATCCCTGTTGTTGCTGTTGGCTTGTTAAGCTCAAAATTCTAAATATTATAATTCTGACCTGATATTCTACTGTTTGTAGAGACATATCTGTTATAACAGCTGAAGGTAAAATGATAGGTAGATTTAACAGATAACGCGTCTTATCCTAGTATAAGATAGAAGGAGGGAAGAACCCGAAGGTTTATCTGTCCTATTAGTGGCAGCAATGAAGTCTCCTATTCATGAGGAATAACTCATTTTATTTTATTTATCTAAATATCCTATAAAAAAATACATATACACATACATCGGCAGTAGACTTTTCTTATCTTCTCATCCTCCTTAATTTTTTATAGGACCGTAACAAAAATATTTTAGAAATAGGAAATTGGTTAGAAAATAAAGATATATCTATAATATATAAAAAAGAAAAATCTTATTATCAAACAAGAGGTCTATCTATGGTTGTTATATCTCCTATCTGTGTTTGCTCTCCATCTACAACCTTATTTAATACTTCCATTGCTGCATGTTTGTGCAAGTATTCGTTATTATTTCCACATCTATATGAGTATGTGCATCTAGGACAGCCACTTTCGCTTTTGCATGGACATTCAGATAATATTCTTAATGCTCTTATCATTGCTTTATCAAATTTATCATATAATGCTCTGCTGGCTCCATTTCCACCCACGCTCCCGTCATAAATAAAAATTAAACCTGAAGATCCGAGTGATATTCCACCTAGATCCTGTGATGCTCCTCCAGTTACCATTGAGCTTCCCTCTATTAAGACATGCTCTGAAGCATGATATCCGCTCATTTGTACATATTGCTCGTCATCTGCAGTCTTTAAAGCGTCGTCAGGGGTGGGTGCTCTAAAAACTAATCCTTTTGTAACAAATTCAAATTCTATGGGATTTTCAAGCATTACTTTTGTTCCTTGCATGACTTCCTTTCCAATTTCGATATTGGAGTATCCTATTACCTTCTTTTGTATTTTCAAAGAACAATACTTAACTTCTAAGCCATATGTTTTCTTTTCTTCATAAGTTTCTAGGATAGTTGGCCACTCATCAACTATTGCCTTTGTATAGTATGGATAATCATTGGGAATAGCCCTTAATTCAGAATAAGGCACATATTGTTGGTGTCGCCGTCGTCCTGCTCCTAGTTGTTGATCTTTTTGGTTTTTGTTGTCAAAATGTAACTTTTGGACTTGATATCTTCTTCCAGCTAAGAAGTATATTGCGTTATCGTGAAGTTCTTCTATTGCCTGTGGCATTTGACGTTCACCAACTAATTTTCCATTATATATTATGTCAACACTAGTTCCTATTCCTCTGATACTAAAGTCTCTGAGGACATCCATTGCCTTCTTAAAATTAGGTATAAACTTTCCATTTGACAATTGAAGTAAATCTTTTGAAATAAGTTTTTGAATAGTATTCCACATAGGAGATGATTCAGACACAGAAATGGGTCTATCACAGGCCATTGCAAGAATCTGGTATTCTTCTACAAATGGATTGGTAGGATCAGTATATGCAAGTTCTTGATCTTCCAGGTAATCGTCTGGATGTAGTTTGTAATACTGACTTATAGGATCGTTACCTAATGCAAGAAAGGCATATCCTTCTTGACCACTTCTTGCTGCTCTTCCTAGTCTTTGAATCAGCCTGTTAACAGGTACAATATCTGATATAACAGCATCTACATCTCCAATATCTATACCAAGCTCTAAAGTTGGAGTTGCAGAAATTGCCATTAGTTTACCATTCTTAAATGACCCTTCAACTGACTTGCGTTCCATTGCTAACAATCCAGCTCTATGTACTCTTATTGGTATTCCTTGTTTGGATGAATAAAACGCTAAAAGTTCTGAACCTAAATGTGATTTACTAAAGGCAATTGTCTTGTGATTTCTTGTAGTAGTTTGTTTTAATAACTCAACCATTAAAGACCTCTGTGAATGAAATGATGGAAACAAAAGAACAAAGTTAATTTTGCCTTTTCTGCCTCTGCCACGTATAATATCCATTTCTCTTCCAAATAATGGCTTACAGAATTCTTCTGCGTTTGGCAAAGTAGCAGAAGCAGCAATTATCTGAAGTTTGTTCTTAGTTATCGACATAACCAACCTTTCAAGTCTTTTTATAACATGATGGATATTTGCTCCAAAAACTCCAGTATAAACATGGGCTTCATCAACAACTAAAAATTTAGCCGTTTTGATTAGACGAGAAAACTTTGTTCTATTAAGTAAATGGTAATGAATCACATCAAAATTTGTAATAATGATTTCAGGGACTAAGTTAGTTATTATTATGTCTCTTTCAGCTTTTGTCGTATCTCCATCAAATATATTTACATTTATTCCTAAAGGTTCTGCAATATGTCTTATCTTTGGTAATTGATCCCTTGCAAGAGCTTTAGTTGGATATACAAAAATAGCAAATACTTTTCCTTTTATCTTCGGACGTAGAGATGAAAAATGTGATATTTCTTCAGAAATTTTTTGTACTATGGGGATACAAAAGGCCTCAGTCTTGCCAGAAGCAGTTGGTGCAACAATAACAACATCTTTTCCAAGTAAAATTCGTTTAATTGATTCTTCTTGGAATTTATAAAGCCTTTTGATGTTTCGTACAGATAGAGCGTTAATAATATCTTCTTCTATGGGAAGAACTGCAAGTTCACTTCCAATTTCAGGGTTGGGTTCCTGAATTACTCTAAAGTCAACAACATAATCTTTTCTAGAATATATTGTTGCTTTAAGTAATTCATTTTCTTTTGCATTGTTGCGATAAAGCAAAGCGTCTACCTCAGATATTGGACGCAAGAGCCTTTCCTGTTCTACTAATGATTCTAAATCTTGTGTTTTAGCAAGCTGGCCATTATCATACATATCCAGAAATTCCAGATATGCTTCATCTTGATTAGCAAAAGATGGAACAACGCCACAAATATTACATTTAGAGCAGACAAACATCAGCCGTCCATTATATATCTTGTTAACATCAACAGAATTCAGAGAACTACAATTTGGACATCTATAATTAGACACAAATTCAACAGGTATTACCAGGATATATCCCTTCGGGATTATGTTGAAAGGCTGGATGAATGTTATATGAATACTATGAAATAAAGCTCTATCAAGATAGATATATTAGATAGAATGATAGAAGCAAAAAAGCTAAATTACAATAAAACAAACAATAGAACTTTTATACCTGCAGAACCTAATCCTACAGACTCATTCTTATATAATATCTTATAATCTTTAAATTGTTATTTATTTATTTATCCAGAATCCATTTTTTGAAGCGATATCACTGCTGAAACCATGGGCTTACTAACTACATGATTCCTAATCACTAACTATCACAAATTATGATACATAAGGCTCTAAATGTGCATTCTTCAATATGTACATAAAAGGCATAGATTCAAATGAAATGAACTTTTGTTAATAAGTACCGATATGATTTCTAAGAACTGCGAAAAAGAAGATCATAATAACTGCACTGCTCAATTCTATGATGAGGATAACAATAATCGATATCAATGTGAGTGTAGCTGTCATGTCCAAACCTTATCAGCTGAAGCTTTGCAAGCAGAGAAAGATAAACGTGGAATAACAAGAGGTGATGAACTAAGAGCAGAGACAATACCGTAGTACTCCCAAATTATTAGTAGTTAGTTCAATTCATCAAGATGAATTTAAAACCATTAGAAGTTTTTTAACTGCACTTGAAATCACTAAAGTACTTTCATTAATATTATATGTAATATAGTCTTAAAGATTTAAGGATGGAAATAGAAATTGAAATAACTACTGAATCAACCGACGTATCTGAGATATACAAAAGCTCACTCCAATATCAAGTTCTGCAAAAGAACAAGGTTTTACTGTCAATGAATTAGAAATTGAAAGAGAAGAAAAGAAGAGGAGGAAGAAGAATAAAAAATTTTAGTTCAAATAAAAAATCTGGATTTTATGGGAAGTAAACATCCAGATTATTTTTCTTTCTTCCTTGTTATTCCATCTCTCTCTCTACTACGTACTACTTAGTGCTAATATTATTATATTTGTACTTGCTACTAAGCTCCGGTTGTGTTCAATCTAATGTTATTCTAAATTGTTATTCAAATTTTATTGGTGAGATAAAATAAAAAAAGACTGTTTGAGTAACTCTGTATCTCCGTGGAGACATTATTATTTTTGTTCATTTTCTCTTGCTGCATCCCATGGAACATCGCTTATTTAGACTAAAGAAATTCTTTCACTATTCATTTAGGACCAACAGAAGAGATGTACTACAATCGGTAGAAAGAAGGCTTATACTAATCTTGCTACTATTTTTGGGTGTTCAATTTTGGGCAGTGGTAAAGAACTAATACTAATCAATCAATCATGAACTACCCAGCCTTGCTAAAGTCCCATGCTGAGAAGAATTTTGGTGTAATTTCAATTATAACCTCACTCCCATTTCTAGTATTTTCCATTAGCGTCTTGGCAAGAGGGTGGTCAAGAGTACCCAGATACTTCATGTTTATCTTTTCTATGATTGGCAAATTCTTCTGTATATCTTCAGATATTCTCGCTACCCCTCTGCCCTTCACCCCCTTGTACGGATAGTTCTCCTCGTCAACGCAAAAGTAAATCTTGTCAGGATTTCTCTTAATATTATGAATCTTCTTTGTCATTTTTGAGGTGCCTGCGTATATCTTGTTAGATTCTTTGTCATAAACGAACCAGACAGGTTGGATTATAGGATATCCTTCTTCGTCAATAGTGGCAATTTGTATGTTAAGTTTGCTTTCAAGAAAGTTGTTAACTTCTGTCTCAGTGACAGGTTTCGACATACTTGGAATAGCCTGTATGACTTTCAATGTATATCAAACGTCAATTTTTGATATAAATATTGAGACTAGAGTACACATTATAGGCGTGCCTGCCAAATACATCTGATTCGCTTTTGAATAAAAAACAGAAGATAGGTATTGCCTGAATGGAAAAGATAGATAGATACAGATAGAATAGTAATGTACACGTCCAGCAGAGTTAGAATGGAAACAGATAAACTAGAATATGAACAGATTAATAATTGTGTACTGAATGCACTGCTGCTCATAATCATACAAAGACAATAATTTTTTAATATTTTGCGGCTATTAATCATAATGTTTATATTGTGACCATATAGCATTTTCTTTTATTTATGGAAGAAATTGTGAATACTCTAAGGCCGATAACCTCTAGCTTATTATCATATAGGATTTTTGTTGTACTTGCATCCTTTTGTTCTCTACTGATATTATTATCATTATTATCACCTGCAAATATTGTATTGGCACAGGAAGAAGAAGATGAAGAAGATGATGAGTCACCAGTAACTACTACTAACACTAGAGCAACAACAGAAACACCACCATCCATCAGTACTAACTTTAACTTTGGAGCTGCTGGTGACTGGGGATGTACAGATGATACATCAGATACTGTAAATAACATACTAGACAAAGCTCCAGAAATAGTACTTGGATTAGGTGATTATTCATATGATGATTCTGCGGATTGCTGGTTTGATATAACACAGCCTATAGATAATATAATGAAGATATCAATAGGTAATCATGATGTAGAAGACTTGGAAGCACTCATGAACCATTTTGGTCTTACAGAACAATATTACTCATTTGACTATCAGAATGTTCACTTTATTGCACTTGGAACAGAAGAAGAATATCTAGATATGAGTAATGTTAAAGCAAAACAACAA
>DASQYF010000229.1:0-10404 GCA_035639375.1 Nitrososphaeraceae archaeon | reverse complement strand
GCACGGACATAAGCATCACAGAGATCAAATAATATATAGGTCTACTTCATAAAGATGAATTGTAAATCCATCATAATCTATTAGCAGTTTCTTTTGACTTAGTGATTCGTTTATTTGTGCATAAACGTGTTTGAGAATATTCCCGAAGATTTTTTAGTCATAGAGATCTTATTTCATCAATTAGGATATGGACTACAGCTTATTCAAGCTCTTTTTAAAACTATATGTACCTTTTACCGGTTACGAGTATCTCCTTAAAGTCCTAGCATCTATATTGTATTTACATTTGATAGTGCTCTGAACTGAAAGGATTATAAATTTTGTCTGAACTCATGTAAAAGAAACAGAATAACTTCAAGAATGTTATAGTATCACTGTAATTGTTTTTCAAGTCTCGAAGAGTCTTTGTCAAAAGCATTTTTAGCTTTTGCTAGTACAACAAGAACTTTGGCTGTCTATCGCATTAAATAAAATTAATTGTGCGATGCTATAAATTTACTATTTCTTTTTTCATATTCAGTGATTTGGGAGTCAAACTGTAATGTAATTCCTATTTCATCTAGACCTTCAAGCAATTTCTTTTTTCTGGATTCATCTATCTCAAAGTTTATAATTTTTGGACCCGCCATTATTATCTGTTGGTTGGATAAGTCGACTTCAATTTCCATATCATCGGCGTTTAGGAACATAAAGTCTACTTCCTTATGGCTAAGCATAATTGGCAAAATTCCATTTTTGAAGCAATTATTATAGAAAATATCAGCAAAAGATGGTGCTATTACTGCTCTGAATCCATAATCTAGAATAGCCCATGCTGCGTGCTCTCTTGAGCTTCCGCTACCAAAATTATCTCGCGTAAGCAATATCTGCCTACCAGCATATTTCGGATCATTTAACACAAAATTACTTATCGGTTTTCCATTTTTATCAAATCGCCAATCATAAAATAGATATTTACCATAACCAGTTTTCTGAACTAGTTTAAGAAATTGCTTTGGAACTATTTGATCTGTATCGACATTAACCATATCAAGAGGAATTGCTTTGCTTTTAATAATTCTAAAAGGTTCCATAATTTCAATTGACTCCTTTATTTTAATTTCTCTCTTTTATCATTTTCGAGTCTACTCTTCTTATAACCACTCTCTCACATCTACAAAGTGTCCTTCGATTGCAGAAGCAGCTGCCATAACTGGGCTTACGAGATGGGTTCTTCCACCTCTTCCCTGTCTTCCTTCAAAGTTGCGATTAGAAGTACTTGCACAGCGTTCACCAGATGCAAGGATATCAGAATTCATTCCAAGGCACATGCTGCAACCAGATTCTCGCCATTCAAAGCCAGCATCTTTAAAAACTTTATCTAATCCTATCTTTTCTGCTTGCGTTTTTACCTGTTGGGAACCGGGAACTACCATTGCTCTAACTTTGGCTGATACCTTTCTTCCTTTTATCACAATCGATGCTTCAAGTAGGTCTTCTAATCTGGAGTTAGTACATGAACCAATGAATACACGGTCTATTGGAATATTTGTAATAGGAGTACCGGGTTCAATACCCATATATCGTAAAGCATGTAACGCAGATTTTCTCTCATTTTCATTACCCTTTGCGAATTCTTCAGGGTATGGAACCGAACTGGTAACATCAATGACCATTGAAGGATTTGTTCCCCAACTTACTTGTGGAGCAAGATCATTGATATTTACAGTAATAGATTTATCGAATGGTGCATGATAGTCACTTTTCAAATTCTCTCTCCAAAAATCAACCATTTTTTCAAACTCTTCATTTTGTGGAGCATATGTTCTTCCTCTGATATAATTGAAAGTAATTTCATCAGGCGCTATCAATCCGGCTCTAGCTCCAGCTTCAATAGACATATTGCATATAGTCATTCTCTGTTCCATAGAAAGTTCGGCGATTGTTTCTCCTTTGTATTCTATAACAGTGCCTGCACCGCCTGAAGTTCCTATGTTTCTAATAACGGAAAGTATCATATCTTTAGCAGTAATAGCATGTAGATGTTTGCGGCGACCTGTAAAATTAATTGCAAACGTTTTTGGTTTATCTAGCCATAGACACTGAGTAGCCAAAACATGTTCAACTTCACTGGTACCTATACCAAACGCGAATGTACCAAATGCACCATGCGTTGAGGTATGACTATCGCCACAAACAATTGTCATCCCAGGAAGGGTGATACCAAGCTCAGGACCAATAACGTGAACTATGCCTTGATTTGGATTTTTAATATCAAAAAGTGTAATCCCAAATTCTCTGCAATTTTGCGCTAATGTCTGAATCTGTACAGAAGAAATTTGATCAACTAACGGAAATGATCTGCCAATTGTTGGCACGTTATGATCCATGGTTGCAAATGTTAGATCAGGGCGCCTCACTTTTCTAGAATTTAAACGAAGGCCATCAAACGCTTGTGGGGAAGTAACCTCATGTATTAAATGACGATCTATATATAATAGAAATGGCCCGCCATTGTTTTCTCTTTTAGTAGGTATTACATGGCTATCCCAAATCTTCTCTAATAGCGTCTTTGGCATCTGATTGATTAAGATATATCGCAAATATAATCATATGCAGAACTATTAATGGTATTGATAATGCTTAAATTTGGTATTGATTGTGCTGTTTATATATGCATCTCCAAGATACCAGATACGCGGACTATATCTCCGAGCAGATTAAAAAAGGAACCACTACTTGCGCATTGACGTGCAACGATGGCATAGTTCTAGCTGCAGATACAAGAGCAAGTGCAGGTTTCTTTATTGCCGATAGACACGTAATGAAGATTCAGAAAGTTGATAGACACTTAGGTATGACAATTGCTGGTGGTGTGGCTGACGCCCAGAACCTTGTTGACGTTATGCGTTACAATGCAAACATCTACAGGATTTCAAATAGAGAAATAATGCCTGTAAATTCAGCTGCAAGACTATGTTCTAACGTATTATTCAATCAAAGATACTTTCCATATTATGTCCAGATTATTCTGGCTGGACATGACAATAAAGGAGGTGGACAGATCTATAACATTGATCTCTTTGGCTCAATCACAAGTGAAAAGTTCATCTCTACTGGCAGCGGCTCTCCTGTAGCCTATGGTTATCTTGAATCCGAATACAAAGAAGCATTAAGTGTAAATGAGGCTTATAAAATAGCAATACAGGCAATTGCTGCCGCGATTAGACGAAATTCAGGTACTGGCGATAACATCAATGCAGTTATTATAGATAAAGATGGCTATCGCGAGTTATCGAATGAAGTTAAAGAAGCTGTTGGTGCTGTCTACTAACAGATCTGGGAATACATTATACTAATATATAGAAATAAGGCTAATAAAAATAGCGATAAGAAGAAAATAGATTGCAGTTAAATAATATGAACACAGAATTGTTATTTGTCTCTATAGCTTTGCATTTTAACTGTTAATGCCAAAATATATTCTCTATGCTATATAATACTCTCTCCTTTAGAATAGAGTATTCCATTTATGCTATCTAATAATATAAGATTTGGAGATGATTTCTCGAGGGAAGAAAGACTAGCTCTTAATTCTCATTTTTCCAACACTGATAGACGAGTTTTTGCGATAATAACACCTAGACAGGTAGATAGAGGAGCATTAATGTCAAGGTATTCTAGAACAGATAAAACCATGCGGCGCATCTTTCTAGATGAATTTATAAAAAATCCCAACAGAGGACAAGAATTCTACGAAAGAGTATTGTTAGAATATGGAGATGATTCAGTCGCAGAACTTGGGGAAGCACAGGTTGCATTAGAATGGGTATCAAATATTGCTGCAAAGAAAATTGAAGACCATCGAATTGGGCTCTCTTATCTTGAAAAATCTTCACGGTATGTGACATTTGATCGAAAAATCAATGGCCATTATAAGTACTGTAGAGAAGATAATATTATGCAGTCACCCTTTGCTGATCAATACATCCAGGCTTGCGATCATGCTTTTGATATATACAGCAAGAATATCCAACCAATGCAGAAATTTATTTCTGAGACAGAACCAATTGATCGCTTCTTATTTTTCGATTTTATATCAAAACAAGAAACAGCCTATAGTAATTTGAAAAGTCAAAAAGATATTGAATCTGCACAGAGAGTCTATAATTCGACAATCAAGTCCAAGACACTTGATACTCTCCGTAGCCTGTTGCCAGCATCTACTCTTACTAATTTGGGGATCACTGGAAATGGAAGAGCATTTGAATATCTGCTATCAACTATGTTCGCTTCAAATTTGAAAGAAATAAAAATGTTAGCAAGTCAACTGCATTCAGAACTCAATTTAGTTATTCCTGCATTCATAAGAAGAGCAAATGATAAGTATGGGCAGGCTTTACAAACCTATCTAACGGATACAAGGAGCGCCCTCAGTGAACTTGCTCACTATTATATAAAAAATATTAAAGCAGATAAAAATCCACATTCTGTAAAGCTGCTGAGTTATGAAGATAATTGTGAAGCCGAAATAAACGTGGCCTCTGCTATTCTATACGAACAGGCCAGCGGCCAATCTCTTGAAAAAATTACACAGTATATTAGATCTATTCCTGCGGAGGATAGACATAAGATAATTCAAACTTATACAAAACTCCGTGCTAATAGAAGACATCGGCCTGGTAGAGCATTTGAAATGGTAGAATACACGTTTGAAATGTTCACAAACTTTGGCATGTTTCGTGACTTACATCGGCACAGGATTCTTACTATGGAAAGACAGTTACTCTCTACAAGACACGGCTATGATATTCCGGCAGAAATTATTAACCTCGGTATTGCCAAAGATTTCAAAGACTGTATGTATAAATGTAATGAGATTTATGAAATGATTTCAAAGAAATACCCTACAGAGGCACAATACGTCGTTAATTTTGCATATAAATATCCCTATTTTATAAAACTCAATTTGAGAGAAGCCTGTCATATGATTGAATTAAGAACAGTTCCTCAAGGACATCCTGATTATCGTAAAGTGTGTCAGAGAATGTATACGCAAATAAGACGTGTCCATCCTATATTGGCTAAAGGAATAAAATTTGTTGACTTAAGAAAGTATGAATTAGAAAGGTTCTACGCTGAGAAAAATGTAGAAAAGAAAAGACGCAGACTAAATTAAATCAAAGTTGTCATAATATAACATTACATTACAGTTCACTCAATAGTAGCGACAGATAGAATAGTTTCGTTTGATACATTTACACCAGAAGCAAATAGAAAATGATTATAAGTTTTATTATCTTCCACGTGAACGTCCATCATCCTGACGGTTTATTGACTATCTTTTGGCATTGCAGCAGCTTAAAGTATTGTATAGAATATTCACTTCCCATATAAGGTCATGATTGTGGTGTTATTAATTAGGTTTAAAGAAAGTATGTATATACAGTATTCTACAGTATTATACAAAAATTCTCCATCCTATCAGCTATATAAGATAGAATTAAATGGAATGACTCAATTAATGTGTATACATATTTTGGGCATATCTAATGGATGGTATGTCCGTAGTTGTCGAAGTGATATTTGCAAATAGTGGTTTAGAAGTCTCTTAATAAGGAAATTTTTAAAGTTATTATTTACAGAAATATATATAGATTTTCTATAAAAAAATATAGTATTAAAATTCATATTATAAATATAAAATCGTTAAAAGTCATTTCAGTATTTTATAGTCAATGCGTAAAAAAACAATATCCATGATAATGGTCTTAACACTGTGTTTTGGGCTCGTTTTGGGAACTATAGGTTCTGCAGGATTAGTAGTTGCACAAGAAAATCAAACCGATACCACAGTTAATCAGACGGATGGAAGCAATACTACTAGTAGTAGCAATGCTAGCACTACTTCTGGGAACGTTACTACGGCTGAACAGTTTGAGAATATAACCCACGGTGGTGGTCCTGGTGCTGGTGCAACAAGTCAATCTGAAAGATAAAGGATAAAAATAAACTAGCCACAGCAATATCCTTTCATTTAATTTTTCTTTGTAGTAATCATTTATCTACCATATTATTAGTTAATGAAATACTAAAGAATATCAGTAGATTCACAATATACTATTATTATTTCCAGCATGAACGATCGGCAAGTATATTATACGATAAACGATCCAACGTATTTAATCAGCAGTTTCTACTATATGATTATGTAATGTATCATATATTTTTCTAAAATTTCTACTTGATTCTAAATAAATCAGCGATTTTGTTAATAAAGTTATAATCTATCAATACTATTGTTACTATCTTTCAATTATGAGTACAAGAAATTAAATTTTATCTTACTATAATTGATTGGTTAGAATCGATCTATTAAAAAAAAGAAGGGTTTTCCTTCTATTCTGTTACATATGCTCTTTCGCCGTGTTGTGCCAGATCCAGTCCAACTTCTTCTTCTTTTGGTGTAACTCTGATTCCCCCTGGCCACACCATATCCATGATCTTGATAATTAGTGCGGTGATACCCATTGCCCATGCTAAAGCTGCAAATGCTCCGACAGCGTTTTCATAGAGTTGTGCTGGGTTTCCAAAAACAAGACCGTTGTCTCCCCATGGCGTAAATCTTTTTTCAGCAAATAGTCCTGTAAGTAACGCTCCTGCAAGTCCACCTATACCATGTACACCCCATGTATCAAGTGCGTCATCCCATTTGCGTTTATTCTTGAACATTACTGCCGCGTAGCAAACGACTGAAGCCACTATACCAATGATAAGTGCAGACATTGGTGATACAAATCCAGAGGCGGGTGTAATCGCTACCAGACCAGCTACAGCACCAGACGCTGCACCCACAGTAGATGGTCTTCCCGTATGAGCCCATGAGATTAATCCCCAAGTTACTGCTGCCATACCCGTTGCTATCTGGGTTGCAACAAATGCACTTGTTGCATTTGTGGCTGCTGCTGCAGCGGACCCAGCGTTGAATCCAAACCAACCAGTCCATAGAAGCGCTGCTCCTAAAACTACCATACCTATATTGTGAGGTTCCATAGGTATCTTTCCATATCCTAGTCTACGCCCAAGCATTAGAGCAATTACTAATCCAGACCAACCGGAGGTGATATGAATTACAGTTCCTCCTGCAAAGTCAAGTGATCCTAAACAACCAGTCCAGCCAAATCCACAATAACCAGGATTAGCACCATAATTATCTGCTGCCGTAATTTCCCATGTCCAGTGAGCAGCAAAGTCATAAACAAATGTTGCCCAGAGAACTATAAAAACTATAAATGCACTAAATTTCATTCGTTCTGCCAATGCTGCCACGATTAGAGCTGGCGTAATTATTGCGAACATCATCTGAAATACCATATAAGTCTGATGTGGAATTGTAGTTCCATCTATACCCCCGTATGCATTTGATGGAACATCATGAAGAACGTTATTCAGACCGGCCCAATCAAATGTACCTATAAAGCCATAGCCGCCTGCGTCTGGTCCAAATGCTAATGAATATCCGAATATAGCCCATTGTACTGCAATTACTCCCGTTGTTATGAATACCATATGTAGTGTGTTTACTGCATTCTTCTGTCTTGCTAAACCACCATAAAAGATAGCTAAGCCAGCAGGAGTCATCATTAACACAAGCGCTGAAGATGTCAGCATCCAAGCATTGTCTCCATGATCTATTGGACAAGGTATCAGATCTCCTTCAGCTGTTTTATTATAACTTCCATCCTCGTTTTGCTCAAAGCACTGATATTTTACAGCAGGATCATCTTCTGTATAGGCTAATGCGTTGCCTAACAAATGTACTGAAAACAATCCTGTCAATCCAACAGCAACAAGAATCAATAGAATTAATCTTGATCCTATCCCTTTTGCTATCATTATCTCCAGTTTCTGTGTAGAACTATAAATAATATTATTAGTTTCTTATTATTTACAATGTGATAATAAATATTAGAAGATGCCGAAAAAGTATTTTTTATAAGTGCTAAATGTTAATTATTCTTATTTACAAATTTTAGATTATTATTTTTTTTTCTTTCGTTTTAAATATAATTGTATAATTATCGTTTTTATAAAACTAGTTAATCGTCATTAAAAATGTGAGATCATATAAAAATTAACTCAATCCGTGTTAAATTTATCTGACTAACAGAATTATCATTTTCATTAATTCAATGTATATAACTTACAAAACAAGCGCTGTCTATACAAGCCATACGTAAGTATATCCTTAAATCACTTCTAGTTTAGAAATAGTAGGACAATATATGCGACTAGACAGTCTTTCCACTTAATTCTACGCTATATTTTTTGTTTCGGTAGATTTTTAAGGATGCTATAAGAACAAATCCATTGAATTAGATTGACCGCCTCTCCATCTGTCAATATTCTTGAGAGAGCAGACGAAAAAATTGTTATTAAATTTAATAATGTTCCAAGACAGTATATAAATGCTATCAGAAGAACTTCGATCAGCGAAGTACCTACTTTAGCCATAGATGATGTTGTAATTTTAGAGAATTCATCGGTTATGCACGACGAAGCCATTGCTCATAGATTAGGCCTTATCCCATTACTAACAAATCTTGATAGATTTGTAATGCCCCATGAGTGCGACTGTAAGAGTACGTTGGGCTGCTCAAAGTGTAGGGTGTTATTAGTATTAGATTCAGAGGCAAATGAAAAAACCAAAGTTGTTATGTCTGGTGAGCTCGTATCTGAAGATGAGCTTATAAAACCAGTTAGTAAAGATATTCCAATTATCACTCTTGCTCCAGGTCAGAAACTAAAATTTGAGGCTTATGCAAGACTAGGAATTGGAAGAGATCATGCGAAATGGCAGCCAACTTCAGCAGCGATTGTTAAAGATGGAAAGGATGAGAGTGAATCTATCCTTGTTATTGAGACTAATAAAGCATTAACAGCAGAAGAAACACTCATGACAGCTATTGATAAAATAAATTCTAAAATCAAGAATTTCAACCATATAATCCAACATCTTGAAATACCTAAGAATTCCTCCTAGGTACATTTATTTGGGGATTCTAGATAACTGACGGAGACGAAGAATAAATTATGCTTGTCAATACTGCAATAGATAACACAATCTGGACTCTTCGTAGAGCTTTCAAAAACAATAAAGCTCAAATTTGGAAGGCTCTTGAATACGAGCTTTCAAGTCGAAGATCAAATAGAAGGGAAGTTAATGTCGGTAGATTGTCAGATATTACCAAAGATGGTGATGTAGTTATTATTCCTGGTAAGCTTTTAGGTTCTGGAGTAATAGATCATAAATTAACAATTTGTACCTTTTCAATCTCTGAAGGAGCTGCAAAGAAGATATTAGAAGCTGGAGGAAAGATTATAACACTTGATCGCTTGATAGAGAAATATCCTGATGGTAAAGGAGTGCGCATAATTGGCTAATAAACAAGAATTACTAAAAAGATCATCTTCACAGGCAGTACGGAACAAACAAATAGTAGTTGATGCCGCTAATTGCATATCTGGAAGGATTTGCTCTCATGTTTCGAAACTATTGCTTCAGGGAAATAGGGTTGCAATTGTAAATGCTGAAAAAGCTATGCTATCTGGAAATAGGTACAAAACAATCGAGATCTACAAAGAATACCTTGAAATCAATTCAGTCACAAATCCAATTCATGGTCCCTTTCATCCTAGAAGACCTGATACAATACTAACGAAGATGGTAAGGGGTATGATACCTAAACGTAAGAGTAGTGGCATAGAAGCTTTTAAGCGATTAAGAGTCTACATAGGCATTCCTGAAAACTTAAAGAATGCAGAGATGGAATATTATGACGACTCAAAGATAACAAAACCATCATCATATTATATTACAGTTGGCGAGGTAGCAAAACAAATTGGATGGTCTGGAGGAGTAGAGCCAATTAATGAATAAAATAGATCTTTATCCAGGTCAAAGAAAAACATGCCGAGCCGTAGCCACAATTTCTAAAGGAAGAGGAAAGGTAAGAATCAATAATATTCCTGTCGAACTTTTACAACCAGCAGTAGCTAAGGAATTAGTGATAACACCCCTCCTTCTGATAGGAGAATTGAGAAATAGGGTTGACATAAATGTCAATGTACAAGGAGGAGGATTCATGGGACAGGCTTTTGCAAGTGCTGTTGCTATTTCCAAAGCTCTAACAGGAGAAGGAAAAGGAGGAAGAGATCCAAAGGATCATCCGTTAGCAAAAAATGTGCGAGAAGAAATTAGGAAAAAAATTACTGAATTTGATAGACACTTCCTTGCTGGTGATCCAAGACAGAGCGAATCAAAAAAATTCGGAGGACCTGGAGCTAGACGTAGAAAGCAGAAATCGTACCGTTAATTCTGCTTTCCTATTTAATTTATCATCTATTTTGATACAATGTAAAATT
>DASQYF010000228.1:0-3378 GCA_035639375.1 Nitrososphaeraceae archaeon | reverse complement strand
CAATTGTTATATCACCGAAATGATCTCCATAAGCAATTCCAATGCTAAAGTGAATAAGGATAGATAATAATAATAATATAAGCATCAATTAGATTGCTGACATATATTTTATAAATAAAGTTCATCTATTATATGATTTTTATGTTAACCTAAATGAAAAATGCGCTGTGTTGTTCTGAAGGTAATCAAAGAGAAATAGATATACATAGTGATAACCGATTTAAAATTGAAAAAGTCAAAAAGTGTATTAAATATGGCAAGGAATCTATCAAATGGTAGACAATTTGGCAATTTTTAAATCTTTTCTCTTTATTTTATTTTGTTATTTCAAAAGAATCGATCATTTTTTGAATAATTGGTAAGTATCTGGAGAATTCTGAAGTTGTGTGTGAGTATGATATAGTATACAACCTATCTCCATTAATTATCCATATGGTCATGGTTTGAATTTGTGGCGGATGTAATGGATCATCATCACCGGGCTTCGAATTAGTAAAGGTAGAAATTATTTTATAGGCAGGGTTATTTGCAATAGTCGTAATATTTGATTCAATGAGTTGAAAATTAGGTAAAGTCTTGTTTGCTAGATCAACATTTTGTTTAGTCAATACATCAAGCGTCCTAATTGGACCTGACAAATTTTCGACAGATACAGTCATGAAAGAAGTAAGGGTATCATGTTCAGACATTACTTTTTGCCTAAATTCAATTATAGTTCTATTGACTGTAGTAGAAGTTTGAAATGGTTTCCAGTCTGAAGGATATAGAATTTTAATTCCTAAACCAGGATTATCATATATTGAAAATTCAGTCGTTGTTATATTAGCATTGGGAGACATCTCCATTGTATGTGGCTGCGAAAGTGCTGGTTGTATGACAGTTGGTATAATAAGAATACTCCAATTAAACAATAAAAAAAATATAGTCATAAATGAAATGGATGGAAGCAATTTGTTATTGTCTTCAAAGATTATGATCTTCTCATATATAAAACAGCAAGGAAGAAGATATTTTTATAATTCTATTTTTACCGAGCTCACAGTACCTTTACAAAATTAAATATTGCAGGGCAAAGAATTACATATCCTCTGACTGTCAAAGTAAGCAGTTGTCGTTTATTAGTGTATTAGCAGGTCTTATGTCCTTTGGTCTTTTACATGGAGTAAATCCCTCACATGGTTGGCCTATAGCAACACTTTATTCTATGCATAGCAAAAAACCATTTCTTAGTGGTATTATAAGTTCATCTATAATAGCTGGTGCTCATTTTATATCGTCAATTGTAGTTGTTGTGGCATACATGCTTTTAACTATCTTAATAGAAATACCACAACTTTACTTACGTTATGGTGCTGCAATTGGATTAGGTATATTGGCATATATATTTTGGAAGGAAAAAGGAGAAGATTTCATCCAAACTCAGCACGGACATATTCATAATTATGATTATGATGGTAATACTGATGTTGTATATCAATCCAATCATGAACATACACACTGGCATAAGAGTATAGGCTATCATTCGCATATACATATTCATCAAAAAAGACAATCTCCAAGTTTAAAGTCAATAACAAGTTTTGCATTTATACTGGGGTTCGCTCATGAGGAGGAATTTGTTATTCTTGCAGTTGCAGCTGGTGCTGGACACGATCCAGTAATGTTGATGATAGTCTATGCTGGCTCAGTAGCAATAGCACTGATAGGAATAACCCTCTTATCTTTAAAAGTGTATAAATATTTCAAAGACAAGATTATGTATTACAGTAAATATCTTCCAAAGGTCACCTCGATACTAATAGCATTTATGGCAGTAGGTTTTGCAATAGGGCTATTCTAACTTTATTTTTTTATATTATAACTTTGAATAGATCTCTACATATATATTTAAAAAACTCAAAAACCATGCCTACCATAGTCTCTCATCTTTACTTTGATTTCTTTTGTCATATTATTATTAATATCATAAACTATCTGATTACAACCTTCGCACTTACCATTTCAATATCCTCTGTAATATGCTTGCATAACGGACAGTTTGTAGAGAATATCTCAATTAGGTGATGCTATTTCATTTATCATTAGTGTAATTTTTAAATATTAAAGTCTACGCGATGTCTGAAGAGAGTTGATTATCATCACTATTATAGGGTTTTCCAAACTAGTCTGATTATAACATTGTTTCTTGAATTAAATGACTACAAAAGGTTGATAAAAAGTTGGTTAGAAATGATAGAAGATGATATAATGACGCTTGCTAAAATAGCAATTATTATTATTATTTTATGACTCATCACACTTAAAGTACTATGACTTTTGTTATAGCATTATAATACATTTAACGAGAAGATACTTCTCTATTAATATCGTTATAAAAATAATTCTATATCAAATACTTGCTCGCATAACATCTTTAATACTCAATGTCAATGGTAAATTTTAGTTTAAAACAGTCATAAAAAGAAGGAGAAAATTTATTTTTTAGGGTTATCTAAAATTGCTGTGGCATTTGCCATAGGCTCTTCTCCTTCTGCTGCACCTGTCTCAATAGCCGCTACATGTATAATAGCTGAAGTCATATCGGGAAGCGTAATATTTTGCTCTGTTGGATTTAGCAATGCAATGTCAGTTATAGTTGATTGATTTTGTTGCATTATATCAAGATGATACATACATATCATTCCTGGAGTAGACATAACAGGATCAAGTGTCATATTAAGTGGTGGTACCTTCTCTGGCATGATCAACATACCCCCTATAACCTTAAGTGGTGAAACTCCATTGGCATCACAAGGAATGTGAGCTTGTATATGACCTGTAGCTATTTTAGATGGAGCCGAAGTATATAAGTGAATAAACTTCTTTGCAGGAATAACTTTCCCATCCAGCAGAACGGGTACTGTGTCAAATACTTCGGAGGTTTGTGCTTCATGTGCTTCATGTTGGCTATGTTGACTAAAAGCAACATTAACATTGTTAATAGTAGGTAATATTATTGCCGAAACAAGAAAACTACAGCCAAAAATAGATATAATATTTTTTTTGTTCATCTCATTGATAGTACAAAATGAGGGCTATTTATAACTATATAAAATATGCATAAATATAAAAACACAAGCAAAAATCGCTAATCATAAATAATAATATAATAATAATAAAAGTATAGGTAGTATAGTGGGTTTATTTGCTGATATCTCAATGAAACTGGCAGGAAAATGAACTTTATGATATATTCTTTAAGGAATATCAGTGGTAGATGTGTTATTACTTTAGAGTGAGTAACAGAGTATGATATTGCTAATGCATTTGCCACCTGCTAAAAATTCAACTAGATCCTCCAAGTATGAACCAATCTTATCTGATGCCAAACCAACTTTC
>DASQYF010000227.1:0-3698 GCA_035639375.1 Nitrososphaeraceae archaeon | reverse complement strand
GTATATATAGAATTCCTGTCTCTGGATCTAACGAACCACCAGACCAAGCTGTTGCCCCTCCATTAGGAGGAGACTTTCCTGGCTTAACCCATTCTCCTGTAGTAGTCTCAAAATTCCATATTATTTTGCCATTAGTACGATTAAGAGCTGTGACATTTCCTCTTACCGTCTCAGAACCTCCGCCTGAACCTGCTATTACATAATCTTTCCATACAATGGGAAAAGGATCAATTTTATACCCCAATTTAGGATCACCAAGGACTTGTGATTCCCATATTGTCTTACCATCTGTAGCATTAATTGCTATGATGGTGGCCTTAGATGCAGTACTTGCAAACAATACCGCATTATCAAAAGCCAGGCCCATTGTTGGCCCAATTCCTGCCTTAATCTTCCATATTATATGTCCAGTCGAAGTATCAAAAGCTAAAACATTACCAAGATAATCTTGCACATAACCTCTGTTACCTATAATTATGGGTGGATCTTGAATCTCAACATTGTTAACCAGTCTCCATTTGACTTGGAGTTTGTCTAAATTATGCTTTCCAATTATTGTCTGATTGCTATTTCTCGTTCCGTATATATCATGATTAACCATAATCCAGTTATTCTTATTTTTTTCTTCAACACCAATATCTGTCTGTGTAGACGATGGTAATTTGATGTTTTGAGCATTAAATAATTCTTGCTGAATATTAGCTTCTGTATATTTCATAGTAGGTGATTCTTGTCCTACTTCTGCTTCTGGTTGTTGTTTTTTATTTTCAAGGAAAGATTGTTCTTGAAAAGAATTGGTTGTTAGAGATATACTACTAACAACCTTTGAAACGTCAACTAATAACAAAACAAGAAGGAAAATAATTTCAAATCGAAAGGCAATTCTTGAATGGATAATATTATCAAGCCCTTTCAAATAAAAACAACTTATTATAGCCAAATAAAAGTCTGTCGCTATAAATAGCTCTTGTAATTTCCTCCTTAAATATATACAAATAAAAGAATTATCACAAGATTGGAAATTGTGGTGGATATTATTTCACAAACATAGTTAGAATAAAGTATCGAGACATAGTTCCAATATCTTTTCCAACTTTGGATTTGAGATATCGACTATGGTTAAAGAAAAAGCAACTAGACCAGGACTCTCGGAATTCTTCCTAAAATTTATGGCATGGCCAGATCTAATATCTATGATTATCCAAGTTATATTTTTATTGTAGATATTTATTGGTCTCATTTCTCAGTATTCAATACATATAAGTCCTCGTATGCAGTCCCTTACGTATCAAGGCTTGTTGAATACAAAGTCTTTTGTTGTTGTATAGTCGTCGGAATGATATTTATATTCGCTATGATGATGTACCATTTTGTATTTGCGGTTTAAGATCTGCAGGAACTATTCTGTATATAGTTCCATCACCAAATGAGAGGACATATAGATAACCTTCAGGACTCACTTGCAGATCAGTAATTGAGTCAAATCCCTGACCAAACAATATCGGTCTTAGTTCTTCAGGTTCTGCTTCTATTTTATCCGCCAGTGACTCATTTAAAATGAGACCTGTTCTGGTCTGGTTTAATTTAATATTATAAATATTTCCAGCATTGAAATCTCCTACGAACATATCATTTTCATATTGTTTTCCCAATTTGTCAGAATGAAGGAACGTCATTCCAGTAGGAGCACTGTTGTTAAACCATACAAAGGCGGGATCACTATATTTGCCTTTCCCACCAAAATTTTCAAGCTCAAACAAATTTGGATCGGCTCTTTTTGTAAAAGCACTAGAATTCAAAATAACCTTTCCTCCAATTGTTGTATCTTCAGTGCTCCAAAATCCCTGTATTTTTCTCCATCCACTATTAAAGCCAGGCTCGACTAGGTTAATCTCGTCTCCAAATGCTGCTCCATTCTCTGTATCCCATAATTTGCCTGTCACAGGATCAAAAGCAATTCCAAAGCTATTTCTCAGTCCATATGCATAGTACTTCTTCAGAATAGGAGGGTCTGCATCACTTCCTAAAGGATTATCAGGTAGAAGTTGACCATCCTGGGTAATTCTGTATATAGCACTAGTTCCATTAAAATCGGGTTTATTAGGAAAGTTCTGAGTTTTTGATCTGTAACCTAGATCTCCAATAGTAAGATATACATTATTATCAGGTCCGATCACTACCTTCCCGCCATTATGGGCGGGACCAGGAACGGCTGGAAGGTCCAAAAGCAGTACAGGGTTTACTAATTTATCTCCCACCAGTTCATACCTGTAAAGACGATTACCATTAGGTTGCGGAGAAGATGGATCACACTTATTTGGCTTAGGACAAATATCACTGCCTTCTACATTTGCTTCCGTATAATATAAGAAAACATAGGTAGTACCATTTTCATGTTTTGATACAGCAATTCCTAACATTCCCCTTTCACTTTTATTCGCAACATTAACATCTAAAACAGGCTGTGGCTGGATGGTTCCATTTACAATCCTTTTTACTGTACCATTGTCTTTCTCTAGAACCAAAATATCGTCTGGACCCAAAAATGCCATACTAGTAGGTTTTTCGAGATCTTTTGCAACTACTTCTATTTTGATATTGGTATCACGTAAGATTGGACTTCCTCCATATCCTTCTAATCTTGCATTGGCTGGCTCAAAATAATTATTATAGTTATTGCCTACATTTACAAGCAATATTGTTACCAAAAGTATAATCAAGACTGCCTTAATGGAATATAACATAGACACTAAGGCAGTCTTGATTATCCTCTCTATTAATAGTTTATCAAATTATCGGATTAATTTATATATATAATATATATTATATAGCACGAGATTTTAAGATGATTTAAAGCTCCAAAGGATAATTAATTACAAGATATATGCTCTTGGAATTGTGACCCACGGATATTTATAGTTGTTAGTATATGTATGAGCATCTACAAGATAAAGAAGGTTCAATATTGGTTGGCAGGTGGCGCGGCTATGATGGTAATATTTGGTGTGTTATATTTGCATGTATTGACACATAAGCAACTTCCATATTTTCTTGGATCAGTTAGCCCTCGGGTTAATATGTACGATGAGACATTCGCTTCAGCGGTAAGCAATATCTCAAATTTTGTACCCAAAAATGAAACCTTAGTAGTTACCTCAAGTAGTGGTGTCATAAAATATTTTACTGGCCACCTTGTTAAGATTCCCTGGAAAGTAAACTCTCAGGAAAGACTTGTACAATATATGAAAGATAATAATTTTACATATATCGTAGTGCCTGAAATTAGAGGAAATGGCAGTTCAGTTGAAACATTAAAACCATTATTTACAGATGAAGGATTAAGACGCTTAACTTTTGATTTTAAAAAGCTAACAGAATTTGAGACAGAATTTAGTAGAATTCATCTCTACAAAATACTCCCTTAGATATGGCACTAGAAAATTACAATAGGGTAAGAAAGAACAAAAATATTCTAGTCATTTTAAGCAAACATAAAATTGATATTATTTTTGCAATATTTTGTTTATTTCTTATTTACGGATATAACCATTATATTTCTCTTATGAAAGTGCCCATTCACGATGGTGCATATTATCTTCTTAATGCTCATGATTGGTTGACAAATAAGCCCCTGGATGAATTCTATAGGCCACCATTGCTTTCTTGGATTATTGCTGGAATTTGGTCAATAACTGGTG
>DASQYF010000226.1:0-5063 GCA_035639375.1 Nitrososphaeraceae archaeon | reverse complement strand
TTGAATTCCTGCCATTTTCAACCCAAATTCAATATTATCGATTACTTTAAGCCAAGGGAATAACGCATTTTCCTGAAAAACCATAATTCTATCAGGTCCTGTATGAGTAACCGGTTGGCCATTTAATATTATCTCGCCCTCGGTGGGTTTATCCAAACCGGCTAGTATATTCAATAGAGTTGATTTACCGCATCCAGAGGGCCCGACAAAACAAACAAATTCGCCTTCTTCAATGGAGAGACATATATTCTCTATTGCATTAAATGAAATAGTATCTTTTCCTTGCATTGCTTTAAAGCTTTTTGTGATATTTTTAACTTCGAGTTTAGTCAACTAGCATTACACTCTCAAAAGATGTTGTTAAAGTATGCTATCCTTGAATTTATTTATTTATTTTTATAGAAACTATCCCATAGAATCAGTTAACTCTTATCTCATTATCAACATACTTTAACGAGTGAAATAAAATTGGATTGGCTAATGCTGTATGGAATAATCAATTGCTGTTCGTGATAATGATAAAATTCTCTCAATTTAATTGAACTTTATAGAGAAAATGACTTTTGTACTATTGCAAAGTAGATCTCTGAAAATCATGTAACATATCTTTGAGATAAATCTATCTGATTTGAATTTAACTAATAAAAAATAGTATCCAAAGAACTTACTACCTTCGGAGAATTTCTAATATCTCGTCTATCCTAGCGTTAGTTTTAAACGCAGAAGGGTTGAAGCTTGTTTTAGAAGATCTGTAACCAGCTGATGATAATTTATCTATGAGAGTTTGTAATGAATATGGATTAATCCTCAACTTAGAAGCAATCTCATCTCCTCGGAAGTAATAGGGAATATCATCGAGTTCATCTATACAGATCGAGAATAACTTGTAACAACGATCCATCTCCTTCATTGCTTGACTACTATCGTTAACAGGCTTATGACTAATCGATTTAGATATTAAATTTTTATCAAATAATTTGTTAATCCACATTTGACCGGCAAAACTAAATTTACTATCGCAGATTTCACAAACTTCTGACATGTTATATCTTTCTACAACGTTTCTATTCCCACATTTAAAACAGTGCCGCAAGTATCGAATATTATCGTATACCTTATTTGCCTTACTGCTACTTAATAAGACTTTGACATAAATTCTCAAGTAATGTAAATTAGCGTGAGCAAATATTGGCTCAATAGCAAGATCCAATCTCGCCGCGGTTAGCGCGATTAAAGAAATAACAAGGCGAAGGGCGATTTCATTAGTATAATGCGTATTGAGAGATCTTCCATAATATTTACGATGACAAACAATAGGATAAACACCACATAATACTGTTGTGTCTGTTGCAGTGATAGAAATCAATCCTCCATCAAGGATAGATCTTAGGACGCAATCTACGAAAGGTGCTGGCGTTCCGAAAGGATCAAGATCAATTATAGAGAACCTTTCGCCATTTATTGTTGAATATTGTGTTAGAAATTTACAAACTTCATCAATAGAGTAATAGCATCTTTTTGTAACTCCATTTAACTCTGCGGCCTTTTTCGCAGCCTCAATTGCTAGAACGTTAATGTCATTAAGATATATATTTTCTATTCCTGGCACTTCCACTGCTACTCTCAATGCTCTTGCTCCTATACCACTGAAGGCGTCTGCAAACGATTTGGTGTTTTGTTTACATTCTGAACTGAAGGTTCTATATATTAATACGGATATATCTCTGTTGAATTTTCCAGCTGGATTAAAAAAAGCCGGTGTCTTTGATGGAACCTTACTATTCAAGGATGCAGCCGGAACTAATAATCTCGTATTTCCCTCTACAGTTTCCAGGAATTCTTCGGCAATCATAACAATAAACTATTCTTTATATGTCTACAACGAAAGATCGGCTAATAAGATTATTTGCATTCTGTCGTAACCATAAAATATATAGATTATATATCATATAGTAGTGAAAGGATCAAGTATTATTGCAGTGCTCTAAAGATATTCTAATAGGAGGTGTTGATGAAGCAGGACGTGGATCTATTATAGGTCCATTGATAATAGCAGGAATATCTGTGAGAGATTCAAAGATATCAGAATTGTCTAAAATCGGCGTTAAAGACTCTAAAAAACTAACAAAGAAATTACGTGCATCTATGTTCTTTAGCATAGTAGATTTAGCAGATTCTCTCTGCATATACAAAATTGACAGCGATGAAATAGATGATAATGTTTTTCTGAATAAACTTAACAAGTTGGAAGCCGAAGCGATGGCTGCAGTTATTAATAATCTTCGTGTGGATGAAGTCTATGTCGATTGCTGTGATGTTAATCACGAACGATACAAAGAATGTATAAAGTGTCGTTTGGTTTCATGCAATACAAAACTATATTCCATGCATCATGCCGATCAATTAAATTTAGTAGTATCTGCGGCATCCATTGTTGCTAAAATAGTAAGAGACAATGAGATCCAGGCAATTAGGAGAATACACCATACCATAGGAAGTGGATATCCTTCGGATGAAAAGACAATGTATTTTATTAGAGAATGGGTAAAAAAATATAAAAATGCACCAAGCTTTGCAAGAAAATCTTGGAGGCCATTGAGGACGATACTTTACGAAAGTGCTCAGAAAAATTAAATCACTTTGGATAATAAAGGGCATAGATCATGGCGTGATCCTTATCAAATGGTTCAAGGTCTATTATTTGTTCGATGTGAAATCCTGTTTTTTCTATTTTTTTTGCTTCTTGTACTACAACCGATTTGGGATCCATCGTTACATCGATGCTGCGAGTTTTAATTACTATGAGCATTGCACCTTTTGGTCTTAGATATATAAGACAATTTCCTATTGCAATTTCAGTCTGATCAGGCTGAGCTATGTCAGAATATACTACATCTACCTTACCAAAAATTGAAAAATATGATTGAGGTTTTCTTGCGTCTTCTAGAATAGGAACAACATTTCTTCTTTTTGAGGCGACATTTTCAATTAGTTCTCTTGCCACTCTGACAGCAGGTTCAACTGCAAATATCATTCCTTTTAATCCTATAATATCTGAAATGTGGCTGACAGTAGTACCAGTAGAGGCCCCCAAGTATAACACCTTTGTGCCGTTCATTAGAGGCAATTGTTTTAACCCCTTTCTTAAAGCTCCAGCAAGCTTGCTTCTGAATGGATCCCATATTCGATATTCTTCTCCATTATATTTGACTAGTTTTTCTCCGTAAACATTGTTACCTTGGATAAGATTTAATGTCGATATGTGTTTCTCTCCAGCAACTTTGATCCATTCTATTGCAGAAATCTGCGAACGATCTTTAGCAATCGAAATGTCCTTATTATTATTATTATTACTCATATGCTTATAATGATCTTCTTTCGTTATATTACTCGTACCTTTTGATATCTTAGTCTTTAAGCACTAAAAAGATATTTGAAAATTGAGAGTTTTTCTCCTGTCTTGTAATATTCAGTCTAATATCGTCGCTTTCCAAACCTCTTTCGATCGTTCTTTCTATGTTTATTTTTATTATGCCTATCTTTTTTAACGAAAGAAAATTGATGCTGTCGTTGTTGATGTTCTCTATATTTTCTGTCCCTTTTGTTCTCTGGCACCGGTTCCTTATACTTTTGTTGAATTTCTTCTATTCGAATTTTTAACTTATCAGAGACTGATGAATCTTTTCCACTGTGACGATACAAATCGATCCTTGCCGCTATTGCAACTTTAGAGGCTATCGCTCTTGCTATCTTGCCACGCTGCCAACGTGGCGAAGAGTGAATTAAAGGATGTTGGAATAATATCCCATGTTTTGGCGGGCGTGCACCTGTCTTCAATGACCTAAACAAAGCTTTTTCAGCGCCTAAGATTTGAATGGTACTGGAAGGTAGAAATGCTAACTTGTTTAAACTTCCTGCCTTTGCAATAATCCTAGCGCCCACAGTGGCGGTAAGCAATTCCTTAACATTAGGAGCAACATTATCCATCGATACTTCAATATGTTCTGATAATATTCGACGTAATTCTGACTGAGAAATGACTTCTTCAGCAAGTTTCTTAACTATGACAAGATTTTCCGGAGCGATATCTCCCCCCTTACTTCGTTTAGCAGCATCCATTATTATCTCACTCTTTTTACTCTGTATCCCAGCATTCTCTAAAATCTCTTGAGTTAGATTTGCACGGACACCACTTCTGCTTACTATTTCTGCAAATGCTGTAAGGCTTTGGATTAAATTGTCTAATTCTGGAAAATGTAGCCCATACCATTCACGCATTCTAGCACCAATAGTATTAATTATTTTATCTAATTCATCTAATGCATTGATAGATTGTATAATATGGAGATCAAGTCTTTCGGATGTTTCTTTTACTCTACTGGATGATAATTCGATAGCAAAATTTCTTAATAATTCCATTGCCTGTGTTTCACTGTCTGCGAATTTTGAAGATACCAAAAGTACAGGTTTATTGTTCTGAAATTCGTCTTGTTTCTCTTGTGACATTATATGACTATTCAATCCTGTCTGTCTGAAATGAAAAGCTAGACTAGGATCGTTAACCAATATATCATCATAAGGATTTAATGTATCCATAAGCTGAATAATCTCAGGAAGTTTGCTTCCGCCCTTCACTAACCGAAAGGAATTTACAGGATTGCTAAATTTAACTGACTTTATTAGATTATTACTGTCATCGAATACTGCTAATCCTAATTCCATTAAAACAACAAAGCAATATTTAGCCATTATGCAATTGTTTCTTAGATATAGCCATTAAAAAAGATACCATTATTTCAGTAACTGTATATCAAATCTTAACTCATCACTACCATATGTGCTTCTAAACAAGTTTGTATAAAGAACAAGGCAATTCGTGATTTATTTTAAAGGGAAACCTAATTCATAAATCATATCAGTTCTCATTCGATTCATAACTACTCGAGAAATTGTGTCTATTGTTAATTAAGTATTAAAATACACTAACCGTATTTGAACCGATATTCATTAAGAATGAAATATGAGGCATATAATAACGAGATATTAAAATCAAGATTCAAACA
>DASQYF010000225.1:0-2898 GCA_035639375.1 Nitrososphaeraceae archaeon | reverse complement strand
AAATTGTTGGCAGCACATGTAGATGAAACAGAATGGATCAATAGTCATAAAGAAGAAGCAATAAAGGCATTCAATGTTGAACTTAAAAAGATCACAGGTCAGATAATTCCTGAAGATCAGTTAAGAGGAGCTTTAGCAAGAATGGAACTAACATATGATCCCATTAAATTATCGCTCTTTCAATCAGCTAACAACGCATTTGATATTGGATTTTTAGGAAAAACACGACCTGATTTATCAGGAATATATGACTTGAAACTATTGAATGGCGTCATAGCAGAAAGAGGAAAAGAGACAATTAAATAAAATATGCAGTATACATGTCTATTGAAATAAATATCATTATTATTCGTATGAGTACCTTACACTAACAATGCCATTGCAAAACATAAAATAACTATGCCGAGAATCGAAAATCTAACGTATTGTTGTAACCAATCTACGTACGCCTATTGCTATGTTTGATTTCTTCTGTATCTGCTTGCATATACCTGCTGAATTTCATCAGCATTTTATTCTTCTTTTTATTATTATAATAATTATATCTATATCTATATCCTTATCTTGTCATTAATTAACCACTTTTATTTCCTTAGCAGCTTAAATGCGTGATTTCCGGTATTTGTTCTAAAATAGTAAGTAATCCAGAGCATTGCAAGAGATTCCAGCAATCTGGCCCCTTCCATTCCTCCTATATCTATTGTTTCCCAACCAAAAGGGGTAAGGATACTATCTGTTACCATCTTTTTTGCATCGTCATCATTTCCACATATAAACATAGTAGGTGGTCCTCCTTGAGGAAAGTCTGGATGTATCATATGTGGATTGCCAACGATATTAAATGCTTTTACTACTTTGGCTTCAGGCAGTAAGCGTTGAATTGTTTCACCTGCTGAATCACTATAACCAACAGCCAATCTTGGCGGTAGGCCTTTGGAAAAATCTAAAGGATTAGTAGTATCAATAACAATTTTTTGTGCAAAATTCTTAGGATCCGCCATCTTTATCACATTAGAAGTTCCTTCCCAGGCTGTAGCAAGAACTGTCAATTCATGACCAAATGATGCTGCTTCTACAAATGTTCCTGCTGATGCTTTTCCTTCTTCTCCACCATGATTACTTACCCATTGTACAATCTCTCTTTTATCCGGGTCACGAGTTCCAATTTTGACTGTATGTCCAAGTTCAATTAATCCATCACCTAACCTGCGACCTACATCTCCAGATCCCAAAATTCCAACTTTCATATAGAATAGCTTGCCTCTACTCATTTAAAGATTGAGAACAATTATGGTCAAAAAACAAAAATAATTATTGTAAATCGTTCTATATGGTATATGCAATAACCATTCAAAAGAATTCCACTTTAATTGATTTTAATGAATTTCTGTAAAGGCATTTTCCTGAAGAGTTATTTTTATTTGTAATTTGTGTGATGCCACCCCAAGCCTTGACCTATTAGTATTTGACAACTCTGATGCACCGACACATTCGGAGCAATTCTATTACACATTCGTCCAATGCAGTGGACCAGCAATTCTACATAATATTTATATATATATAATTTATTTTCACTTGTCTGACCTACTTCTATTGATATTGTGTGTATCTATTTATTTTTGATTAAAGAAATGACCGTCTTCGATTACTCCTTCAATTGCTCCTATGTTGCGAATATTGCTGATTGGATTTGCATCAAGAATGATTATATCTGCTTGCTTTCCATCTTCTATTGTTCCAACATAATCAAGTATTCCTAATGCTTCTGCTCCATTTTTAGTACCGATTTTGATCACCTCAAGAGGTGGAATCCCAGCATCTGCTAGAAGCTCTAGCTCATGATGAAGGCTTATTCCAGGGACAAGCCCAAAGTTAGGGATATCACTTCCAGACATGATCAATACTCCTCGATCATATAGCATTTTGACTAGCTGCAGTGCTTTTGGCCAAAGTTTCATAAATTGCTGATTACTATTAATCCCATTCCCACCATTGTCTTGTGAATATATAGCCTCAAAGATCACTAATGTTGGATCAACAGCAACTTTATTCTGTACTAATGCATTTATCATATCGTCTATTTCCGGACCATCCAAGTTTACCAAATCAAGCCATAGTAGATGATTCCAAGGAACACCAACCTTGAGAAACATTTCCCGCTTGTCTGCAGGAAGAAGATATGGGCTTTCTGGAAGCGCATGAGTTAGTGCATCTATATTGAATCGTGCTGCATCAGTCCAGCTTGTCAAGAACAGGTGTCCAATAACTTTGATTCGTTGAGAGTGTGCTTCATCAATTGCAGCACTCACCAAGTTAGGATATAGTCCAACGTACAACTTGACATAATCCACACCGGCATCTGCCTGACGCTTTACCTCTTCTCTAATCTCACCCTCAGTGTTTACTATAGTCTCGACAAACTTAGTGGGAAGCTGCGGACCATTAATCAGTCTCCCTGCAGTAAAGATCTGAGGACCTTTGATTTGGCCTGCGGCTACAGCATCACGTAGTGCAACTGACTCCTTCGTCGGACCTCCTGGGTTACGAATAGTTGTGATGCCCTTATCTAATAATGCCTTTAATGTATTCTCAGAAAAAGTCTGGTTATATGACGAACTCAATACACCTGCAACGTGTGCATGCATATCAAATAACCCTGGTATAAGGAAACGACCCGTTAAGTTTATGACCGCTGAATCTTTTGGATATATTGTTGTATATTTTGCCTTATCAGTTACTGTTAGTATCCGATCGTCCTTAAGAACAATAACAGAATTACGACGTGGAGGAGAACCGGTTCCATCTATTAAAGTGGCTCCTTGCAATATAACAAAATCCTTTCCATTGATTTGCTCTAGGTCTGACTGAATAGATGCTAATATCTGATTAGGAGAACAA
>DASQYF010000224.1:0-2556 GCA_035639375.1 Nitrososphaeraceae archaeon | reverse complement strand
ACGGTTCTGATAAATTCTCTATTCGTTTAACTATTTCAGGCGAAAATTTTGTAAAGTTTGATCTTCCACATCAAAAAAAGCACACGCTCGATGAGCCAATTCCTCCTTCTCTTTCTCTCAATAATCTGGGCTGATGCGCCTATGCGCGCCACCAATCAAAGCCTATAAAATCAACTTTTCTCTCTTTTATTCTTGGCAGGGCTAATATGAACTGCTTTTTGACTGTTGTAGCAAGTCTTCCTGCAAGTACAATTCCAGTTGCCGTTAGGTAATCCTCCTGTTTGAATACCTGAATTAGATAAGGCGCATGATCAATGCCAGGCCCGTGTTCATAAACTGCAAAATCACAACCAAATTTGATACCAGGAGAGACTACATAGCCTCCATCTCTTAAGGTTCGGAAGACTAAGTACTTGCTATCAAAATCAACATACTCTTTACGACAAATTGCTTTTATTGCTCTTAGTGATATCTGTCTTCCATCAACATGATACGCTATCAATCTGCCAATCTGTATTAGATAACAACCTTCGATTAAATCTAAAACCAAAGGGACCTCAAATTGGGTACCTTTTGGTTTTGAAATTCCTAAAGGTTTTCCATAATAACCGTCAGCAAAAATTGAACGTGATTCTTCTACATTCCAGATAACTACTCTATTTTCAATTAGTTTTCCAATAACGGAATTCATTACATACTCAATGCAAGAATAGTAAGAGAGTCAGATGCTTCTTGACATTTATCTGCCATCCCTTCTAAACCTTCTACTGCGTCTTTTAAAAGCAAAATGTCCTTCGTGAGAGTGATCTCGTTAAGAACTTTTATTATAACTGCCCTATATTTAACATCAATCTCGCGTTCCAATTTTTGGACCTCCTGACCTAGCTCAATTGTACTTGCAGGATATATACTCAATGCACGAGCCATTTCATTTAATTTGAAAATAGCATCCACGGCCATTTCCACAAGTTGCCCTAGATCTTCGTCAAGTTTGCCTTTCATTAAAGAAGAAAGTTTTATATTCGATAGTCTGAATGCAGTTCCAGTAACAAAGCCAGCAATATCGTCCACAATATAGGCTGTGCGTAACACGTCTTCCCTAGACACCATAATGCTACCTATTTCAGCAACCTCACGCGTAATCTTTCTTCTCAGGTTCTCAATATACACCTCCGAACTAGTCATACGCTCAAGACAGAGTTGAACCTCTTTCTCGTCTCCTTTGATAATAGAAACAAAGAGAGTTGATAAATCTCTAGCTGAATTGAGGATCCTATTAATTTCATCATATAAAACTGCTAGTGCTTTTCGTTTAGCTTGAAGTTCCAGTTCCCCACTGTACATCTCGTCTAAAATACTCAATCAGGCTTTTAATCCTTTTGACAGTCACAATATAAGTTCGGGAATGATGTCAAAATGTAAGAATATTCGTTTTACTTACGTATGTGCATCGCTTCTATCTATAATAACCAAATGCATATCTTTTTCAGCTTGACTATCTACGTTCTAATATTGTATCCTTTATTTCTATCAGGTCTCGGAGAATTGCGCTACCAGTCTCCATACCGCCTGCTCCTCGACCAATTATCGTTTGATGACCTGAATGGTCAGAAGAGAAGGTCACTGCATTTAATGTACCGTCGACACATATCGGATCCTTTTTCGAAACTTCGGTTGGTCTAACATCCAAATTATCTTTATCACATATTGCTAGGAGTTTTATTGCATTGCCTCTTTCTTTAGCTTTTCGTACATCAGAAACCTGAACAGAACTGATTCCGGCCCTGCATATGTCCTTAATAGTGACTTTCCTGCCCATGATGAAGTTTGCCATTATTACAAGTTTTGCAGCCGCATCGTATCCTTCAATATCTAGAGAAGGAACTGCTTCTGCATACCCTTTTTCTTTAGCATCAGTCAACGCACTATCAAAAGTCAGACCTTCTTCCATTCTGCTCAGTACATAGTTCGTAGTTCCGTTAAGAATACCTTTGAATGAAATTATTCTGTCCCCTTTTAAACATCGTTTTGCGAATTCTAAGATTGGTGTACCTCCTCCTACAGTTCCGCTAAAACGTAGCAAAACACCATTATAATTTGCTAGTTCCATTAAGGAAGGAAAAGAGAGTGCAAGAGGACCTTTATTTACAGTAATTACATGCTTTCCAGATCTCATTGCTGAGATGATATTGGAGGTTCCAGGTTCACCAGACTCTATGTTCGTTGGAGTTAATTCGATGAGCATTTCTGCCTCCATTTTTTCAATTATATAAAGCGGATCAAATTTCGAACTTTTCTTTTCATAATCGCCAACGGTACCACTTATTTTTTTTACTTCTAGTAATCTTTGAACATCAAGGCCCCTAGGAGCAATAGCACAACCGCCTGTATCTATACATGCCACTATGCGCGGCTTAATACCATACAGGCTGAATAGATCTGCAGAGCGAGATAAAAGTAATTTAGCAAAGCTTTGACCTACGATACCAAAACCTACAACAATCAACCGCAACTTAATAACTGGATGATGATTCGGGGTTTAATATGTTTAAATTA
>DASQYF010000223.1:0-2837 GCA_035639375.1 Nitrososphaeraceae archaeon | reverse complement strand
AGACGGCTGTGATATAATAGGCTACAATAAATATAATAATTATAAGATTTGGCTGACAGAGAACAGATAATTGAATTGAAAACACTCATGATCTAAGTTATGATTTTGTAACAAAGCTGTTACACATGCAATAATAAATTACAAGGAGTTGCGAATATTATTCTTTAAAAGAAGCAAGCAAATATGTGGATCTTTCAGAACCCAATAAAATTATAGGAGAACAGATGATCTATTCAACCCGTGTTTTAGTTCATTTTTAAATCTATTACAGTATAATTGTATTTACTTAATTGGTTACTGACAAATAAATAATATAGTCCCATTGATGACATATCTGCCTATATAACGGGAGCTGTGAGAGAATTAAAAAGCAATGACGATAAAATAGTGGAATTAGCAGCACGAATAGATGCTTTAAAGAAACTTCCGGTTAAAACCAGTGTACTAATTGCTATAAGTCTAGCGAGTTTTTTTACATATTATGATATAACAAACTATTCTTACATTTCGCCTATTTTAAAAACAACTTGGAGTATTGGAGACGCAGAAATTGCCTATGGCGCTTCAATGACCGTATTTGGATATGTAATTGGAGCCATTTGCATAACTGTGTTTGCTGATTCGTACGGAAGAAAGCCTGCCTTAATGCTTTCGATTCTGCTTTTAGGGGTTGGCTCTGCTTTAGCAGCATCATCTCAAGATATGACACAATTGGCAATATTCAGATTGTTGACTGGCATTGGAATTGGGGCCGAAATAGCGATTGTGGCTACATACATAGGAGAAATGTCACCAAAATCAAAACGTGGTAAATATACTTCCATAGTAATTTTAATTGGTTGGTTAGGTTTGACATCCTCAGGGCCTATCTCCTTTCTATTAATCCAACAAGGTCATGTTCTGGGGGTAGAGAGCTGGCGGATAGTACTAGCTATAGCAGGTACTGTTGCGCTTATTTCCTTGCCGTTTAGGAATCAAATGCCGGAGTCGTTCCGCTGGCTATTCGCAATTGGAAAAATAGATCAGATAAATTCCGTTATTGTGCCTTTAGGTATTACTGCGATAAAGGTAGATAATAAGGCCGTTTATCCATTAAAAAAGTTCAGCTTTGGAATATTTAAAAACAGACTAGTGATGTTAAGAATCCTATTTCTTGTGGCTGTGTGGTTCCTTGTGCTCATACCGGTTTATGCGTCGTTATTACTTGTCGTAGAATATGTTAACCAGGGTTATTCACTCAATGAATCAATATCAATTAATACTTTAAGCAGTATTGGTTTTGTAGCAGGAGGACTTCTATCGCTCCTATTGGCTGAGAAATTGGAAAGAAAACATCAGATTGCAATAGCCAGCAGCATAATGAGCATCGGGTTTATTTTACGCGGATTGTTGATTGATAATTATAATGGACTAGTTGCTGCGGGCTTCATAGCATTTGCATCTAATGCTTGGCTTATTTCCAGTTTACTTGCCTATACCTCGGAAAGTTTTCCTACTAAAATACGCTCTTCTGCTTCTGGAATAATTGAAGGAATAAGTCGAGGAGTTGCGGCCTTAGGACCTATTTTCTTTGTTTTGCTTCGGCCCTATGGATTTTTGAATCTAATGGTAGCAATATCATTATTCTCATTGATTGCGGTAGTTATGATAATATTGTTTGGACTGCATACTCGTGGTAAGTCATTGGAGGAAATAAGCAAAGAGTCATAGGATAAAGCCAATAATACGATTTGCTCTGTAACCTAAAAAATATAACTGCATACATGCTATTCATTATATTGATATACGCAAGAAGAAATATAACATTTGCCAAGGATATTGATTGTATTTTATAGTGTGTACTTGGTCTTCTTTCTTACCCCTCTTATAGAAATACATCAAAAACATATCGGAATTTATCAGAAGAAGTTATGTTCCTCTGTTTGGAAATCTATTCAATACTACCAACCAGAAACAATATCTTCTTTCAAAAGAAGAAGAATATCAAAATTTATAATTGACGAATCACACAAATTAAAGTGGACAAGATTAAATTTAGATTTAGGTTGCTATTGAATATACAAATAAGATTATCCGTAGAATCATCATTTCCTTAAACAAATATGCTTATTGCAGAAGAATTTCAGTATTCTATGATAGATAGGCAAATATTGAAATCAACCATAGTCTCAAGAGAGATAGCGATAATATCTGCTGTCATCCTCAAGCCTGCAGATTCTTTCTTGAAAATAAAGCTTCATTCACATTAATCATATGAGAAGAAAAGGATCATGGTTGAACGAACAATACAGTCTATTAGCATAGAAATGAAAGATCTAATGATGACCACTTTTCATTTGTTAAAAGTAAATGCAAATTGCACCATTCAAGAAATTAGTTAGCTATTTGTTAAGCATTAAATAGAACCAATTAAGTTGATAGAGCCCTCGTGATTGTAGTAAATTATATATCGGACTAACAAAGCGTTTCTAGCACTTATTTAGAACATGAGATTTGAAAAATGATAAACTTTTAGCTGTATAGTTAACTGTTTCTAATGATAAACTGGATTAATCGAGTTAAATGAGTTAACTGCATTCTATATGTTTTGAGTATTCCTCATGTTCCACAAGGCAAGAACATGATAACATAACTAAGCAAACAAACACTATAACTATTTGAATAGGCCTACATATTGGGGCACTATACATAACACATAGTTAAAAAAGTTATCTTCTTAACTAGGCAAATGCCGAAAAAATTCAGCATCAAGGAAAAATCAGAAATTAAAAGGGAGTAAGCTGAATATATAATAAATCAATTGTTTGATTTATTATTGATAATGTGTGCATATGATA
>DASQYF010000222.1:0-10109 GCA_035639375.1 Nitrososphaeraceae archaeon | reverse complement strand
TGCAAGACCAATACTGACATCTTTGATTCCTCTGCTAAGAGAGACAAAGGAATTGATAGATCAGCAATACGAAGCAAGGCGTGCCAAAGAAAAGAGTAAGTTAATCTAATACTTTAGTGTTTGATTGAAGCTTCCTAATGTTGTTTCTGGCTTTACAGTTGCATTTACCATAAATGGATGCTCAACTTGTTGCTCTTGTGGTGGAAATGCTGGTAGACTATCATTTGGGTTCCATGTTATTATCACTTTTCCATAGGTATCCATAGCTTTCATCATTTCTCTTTGTGTTTGCTGTGCATTGAGTTCAGGGAACTTTGGGTCAGCTCTGTTGGGTGCAAATTCGATCTTATGATAATGCCAATTTGGTTTTTCTCTGTCTGGCAAGGAATTGTATTGTTCATGAGTAATGATGTATTCTATTCCAATAAGTGTTGCATTCTGAGATTCGCTATCATATAGCTGGCATACCAGAAATATTTTGTCACTCATTTTGCAATAGTGATGTACTCTCAAACTTGGGTCATCAAAAACGTGTCTGAGGCAGTAATGTGTCCTTGTGGTAGATTATAACCACCAACAGATTTTCCTTCTGCAGTAGCATTTTGTTGCTGTACTGATGCATTTATTGGTGCTACTGTCGTCATTGTCGCAGTTGCCAAGATCATGCTAAACATTACAAAAGGTAATATTGCAACTAGAGTAGTTCTCAGCATTTCTTTCTTTTTGTTCTTATTATCAAGTTGATTTTTAAAGAACATCTAGGTTTATTGTAGAATATAGTATATGTGCATATTCGTTTGGCCATTGGATGTCACGTCCTGTCCACGAAACACCTGAAGCATTGGAGATAAATATTCTATGATTGTTTAGAGAATAGAATTCGCCCCGCAGCTTTTGGATTTAAAGCAAGAGTGGTAATTGTTGTTCCACTTGGTTCAAGAAGACCCTTTGAAATAACCTTCCACATTTCTCCATCATCAGATCTTCTTCTATATACAAATGACTCTGCATCTTCAATTTAGTAGGCCTTCCGGGGACCTATAGATGCTGATACAATCACAGGAAACGTATAATAGATTTAGTATTGGCTTCTTTCTTATTGTCATAAGAGACTTGTCTTTTGAGGAATCTTATACTATAATTAAAGATTGGATTGAATTGTAAAGTGTAATAGAATAGAGATGCTAAAACCTTCAATTGAATATTTTTGAATATTTTGATAGTAAAAATAAAAAGTACAATAAACAATTCTGCACAAAGTCGAATACTTCATATATTAATAGAAAATATATGAATAAGATATCCAGACTGGTATAGACAGCTTAAGAACACAGAATATAATCTCTGATTATTAATGTCTTGTATTAGTTATGGAATTAGATAAAATTATTATCTGTGTGTATCCGAAAATACTTTTAGCATGTGACAGACCAAAGAGTGTAGCAGAGGAGGCATCTTTAAAAAGAAGAGTATCATAGATCCAAAATTAAAAGCTGGTAGATTAATATTCCATGAACACAATACATATAATTTTGATTTTTTTGTTGATATTCATATCCTCAATAATGTGGATCGTATCATTAAAGCAGTATGATACTATGATGTCTTCAATGATGATGTTCTATAACCCAGTAGGATTATCACTGTTTACTCTCATCTGGACAGCAGGAATGGCTGCAATGATGTTTCCTGCTATTGCACCTATGGTTCTTCTATATGATAGATTGATTAAAAGTAATAATATCAGTAGTAATAATGGAGCATCAGGAATAGAAGAGAAAGGGAAATCATCATCTCCTATTGTTGGTAAAGAAAAAGAACAACAAAGACAAGAAATAAGGAAGAAATCATCATCATGGTCACCATATCCATTTAAGATAATTTTATTTGTTGGCTCCTATCTTGCAGTATGGGCTTTAACAGGTATTGCTATTCTGATAGGATGGTCTATTCCAATGAATTATTTTTTCTCAATCGAAGCTTCCTCTAGCACTAAACAGCATCTTGATATTGTCTTTGGAGCATTGCTGATTATATCTGGACTATATCAGTTCAGTCCATTAAAAACTAAATGTCTTGGTTATTGTGAGTCTCCAATGAGTTTCTTTATGAGAAGATGGAGAAGCGGAATAACAGGAGCAATCAAGATGGGAACCCATCATGGCTTATATTGCCTTGGATGTTGCTGGCCTTACTTTCTACTAATGGTAGCGTTAGGTTGGATGAATTTGTTATGGATGGCTTTATTTGCAGCTATAATATTTGGGGAGAAAATATGGATAAGAGGTGGCAGATGGATCGCTAGAAGTGCAGGAATTGCTTTTATGGTTTTAGGTGTCTTAGCATTGCTTGGGATATTAGATATTCCAACTGGAGGCATGGAAGAAGTTAGTAAAGATAATACTCCTGTGGAGAAGGATAATGGCATGAATATGATGGAGATGAATATGGGTAATAACGAGAATGATCATAGATAATATAGAGATGAATATAGTGATATGGATATGAATATGAAACTGGGGATAGTCCTAAATCATGTGAAATTTAATTAACAAACTACGGCTAGGAAATCTGTTCGGGGTGCTACATATATCGGTATTCTCATCAGGTATAAATTGTAGTATATTCGATTTTAAATGCTAATATAGTAAAAGTCATTTTGTCAAAGAAGAAATTGAATCATGAAAAAATTGTCAAACTGGTACAAAATACCACTACTGCAATCAATGCTAAAGATTAATCATTTTCAGTTGAACTATTAAGATTTCTGTTTCTATTTCTATGTTATTAGTACCTCTATTACCATACATAAAGATCATCATATGGTCTTGTTCTTGGATAACGGACAACTATTTTCAAATTATATCATAACATGGGCCTAAATAAAGCCACAAGATTGATTTGGGGCCAAGGGAGTTTGGGTCCTGCATGTAGAGGGGTTCAATAGTATTCTTAATTAGTGTTTCCATAATTATTTCCAGATAGCCATATCCGATCGTTTGTATACGTATAAAGAAAAAATAAGCATACAGAGTAGAGAGCATATTTTTATGGACAAAAGTTATTAGTTATTTTGGTATCATCCATTGCAAGATATAGAAATTAAGGAATTTGAATGGTATTTGCGTGATCATTTGTTTCGGCAATCGATTCAAGGAAGACAACAACAATTCAAAAAAGACTCACTTGCACAGGAGATGACTAGTTTGTATTTGAGGTATAGAAATTCTACTTCGCAGCATATGAATGAAATGATAAATGCTGTAGTTGAAAAATTAATTTCATGCCAAGTACTAAAAAAGTTCGAGAATTCTTTAGAACTGACAAGCAGACTTTCCCGATTACAATGCTCTAAATGTTTTTACATTTCCTATCTGAGTAGTACTAATGAACCAAGGAATTGCTTGAGGTGTTTATCTAATGAATTACATGATTTTCCAAAGAAAAAATAATAACCTGATTCGTATTCAAAAAAATATACTATTTTAATTATCAAGCAGCTGAGCCCTTTAGTTTCGAGAGGTTCTCCTTTACTTCGAAATTACTATTGGATTCTTGATTTCCAATATGCGTTTTTCACTTTTTATATTTCAGAATCCCAAGAATAGTGCTATCAATGTGGGGTCAGTGGGATGTGAAACAAATTTGACCTAACTTTTGGTCTATTATAAAAATATAGGTCCAACACTTTTCAATAATATTTTGGATTTGAACCCTTCGATAAAATGGGGCCAATTACATATAATACAACTAAAGAAGTACTTCTTTTTTATTTGAGTCATTTTATATTCTATAATTTGGACTTTCAATACTTGCTCAATAATATATGGTTAATGCTATATTCTATTTTTAACTAACTTTATAATTTTTGTGGAGTAGTAACTAACTTCCCAAACAATTGTGATTCCATCATTTTTATGTGACCCATCACCATATCTTCAAATGGATAAATCGTATCTATTATTGCTTTTATTTTTCCTTTACTTGTCCATTTAATTACTTCTTCTAATCCTGCCTTCGTTCCTTGAGTAGCTCCAATAAGATTTAGTCCTCTAAAGAAGAGATATCCCAAGTCTAGTTTCGAGTCATATCCAGTTGTGGCTCCAGTAGATACTAAGGTGCCTCCCATGTTTAAGAGACTAACTTCTTGTGCAAATACAGACTTTCCAATATGTTCAAAAATAATATCTACACCTTCTCCTTGATTATTATTTGCTGTTAAATTTCTAACTTTCTTGTACCAATCTGATTCTCTATGATTTACAACATGATCAGCACCTAATTCAAGACATTTATCCATTTTTTCTTGATTACCAGCTGTTGCAATAATATCACAATTGAACAACTTTGCAATTTGAATACCTGCTATTCCCATACCACTTCCACCTCCCATAATCAAAACAGTTTGTCCTGGTTGAATATTAGCTCTAGTAACTAACATGTGCCAGGCTGTCATTCCAACCATAGAAATAGCCGCTGCTTCTTGAAAAGAAAGATTATCTGGGATTTTTATAACATTGACTTCTGGTAAATATGTATATTGAGCAAATCCTCCCCATAAAGGACCAGTTTGAAAACCCCATACTTGTCTTTGGCGACAATCATATTCTTTGCCAGAAGTACAATCCTTACATATTCTACAAGTTAGATTGGGATGTCCTACTATTCTATCTCCTTTTTTTATATCTAAAACATTTTCTCCAACATCTACTACTGTTCCGGAAATATCGCTTCCTGAAATGTGGGGAAGAGGAATCTTAATTGGTTCTCCCCATATTCCCCAAAGATCATTGTAATTATAAGATGCTGCTTCAACTTTTATAAGAACTTGGTTATGCTTAATTTTAGGAATTTCTATCTCTTCTATTTTTACAACTTTTTGTGGATCTTTATTATGTTCATGATATACTGCTGCCTTCATTTTACTATAAAAAATATACAATATAAAATTTAAAGTATAGGTTTACAAAACATTGTAAAAAAATAATTATTACAAGAGAAAAAACAGTCTACAACGATAACATCTAAAGTAATCTAAAGCAAGATAGGGATTGTAAAAAATCTGCCTCTTTGTCAATGAAGAGAATAGTGAGTATTGCAGCTGTATTAAACAATTGAGATTTAATTTTTATAGATAATAAAATAAGCAACTAATATTTCTCTATAGATTTTTGAAACGATCATATCCCAAAAATTTGGTCTGAATTTACGAACATCATTGCTTCATACTAATTCCTTTATTTTCCAATTTTACTATGTACATCATCATATCGTTTTAGACCTACAATTTTTAGGGTATTGAACAGACCTAGTCCTGCCTCAATACATAAACTCTCTATATCATGAGCACTTTCTGCTTCGAAAATTATCATCCATTCATGTTCAAGTACTGACATGTAAAATGCTTCAATTTTTTTTACTCCATATTCTGACTTATTTTGTTCTAGTTTATCTTTAATTTCAAGAAATACTTTTTTAGCCTTCACATTGTTCATAGGACAAGATTCTGGACTATGTATAGCAAAGGCACCAAAGAGATTTACCACTATCATATTCTTAAATAAATGCAGATATTAAATTATATGATTCCTAATCAAAATATTTTTTATTATAGTATTGTTTATTGAATTAATATTTATTCTAGAATTACAAATTTATTATAAAAAAATAAAGTAAATTTAAGTGATTGCAATTAATGTTGATATTATTATTATTATTTTATGAATTCTCTTAAAAATAGAAGAATTGGAACCCAGAATTCAATGGGGCCAGTTATTTTTGTTAGAATAGTTACAATTTACTTTTAATGTTGGTCAAGGAAATTGTTTCGAAGAAAAGACCAAATTTAGGATTCCTTCTAACAATACCATTAATTCAGTTACCCCTACTAATCCTTTTGTCATAACACTACTATAATTATGTAAAAATAATTATTTAAGTTTGGATTGTTAAAGAGGGCTATAGTATTTTAGAAATAAAAAAATAATAAAGAAAAGGAAATTATTGGCTGTTTATTAATTCTTCGATTGTGGAAGTTAGCTTATTAAGACCTTCTACATTTGGTTTTTGAGTTTGATTTGTCCAATAATTAAAAGATGAAATCTTTAATAAATATTCAAAATCTATAAATGAATAGGATGATCCATATTGGATACAATCTTGACAGATTCTTATTTTTCAAAATTCTAAATAATGTATTTTACTATAACAGTGGACTCTTTTAGAACCGATATCGGTATTATTCCCTATTTCGTATGTTTTCATATATGAATAATTGCATCAAAAATAGTTCACGATGATAAAAGCTAAATATGATGTAGTAGAACTTTACTACATTGACCTTCTAAAATATTAATTATCAATTAACTTAAGTCTATCTATGAAACCAGAAGATATCCATGGACTATTCCAGAAATATTTTACTGAAAATGATTTAGAAGGACTAGGCACATTATATGCTGAAAACGCGATGTTTATTCCAGGTTCTGGAAGAAATCCTATCATTGGTAGAGAAAATATTAAGAATGAGTTAAAACCTTACTTCGAATCTATAGGAACTATTTATAATATCTCTAGGTCCATATATGAAAATGGAGATATAGCACTTATAAAATCAGTCTGGAAGTATGAGTCAGAAAAAGGTCGAGTAGAGGAAGGCACAGCAATAGAAGTATTGAAGAAAACTAATGAAGGAAAATGGGTCTTTATAATTGATAATCCATATGGCATATAGAGAAAATAGAATTTTATTAGTATCAACTTCTACTAGTTTCTTTGTATTTTAATAAATCACATATTCTTTAATAATTGACTTTCAATCTTTACTAAAACTATAATATAAGTATCTGAAAATTCCTTTATTCAGATTTAATATATTATCAATTAAGTTTATGGACGTAAAAATAATCTTTTCAATTTGAAATTCATTTCCCATTAAATTAGCTAATTTTTATATTAGAACTAAAATAATTTTAGAAAAGATTCGATGTCATCTTTAATCCCTTCATAAACCTTATTCAGATTATGTAGCTGCTTTAGCTTCCAATATTCTTTGTAAAATTCAGTTGCCTCTGACTCTCTTATCCTGTTTCAGTATAATATAATCGTATGAAAGTCAAAAACTATATGCTTTAGGTAGCAAAGAAATAGATGATAAAAAATGGGCAAAACACTTTTGTACATAGCAACATCCTTAGACGGATATGTTGCCGGACCGAATGATGAGATCGGTTGGTTAGATCGATATAATAATGTCAATTATGGATTAAAAGAATTTTTGAGTGGGGTTGGTGCAATAATTATGGGTCGGCGTTCTTATGATATAGGAGTTGAACAGAAATGGTTTAGTCGGTTTAATTATGGGGTGCCAATATTCGTAGTTTCCCATGAACAACCGGTATCAATAAATAAAGATGCAGAATTCATTTTTGTGACCAAAGGTATAGAAGCAGCTCACATACAGGCAAAATCAAAAAATAAAGATAAAAATATATGGATATTCGGTGGTGCAAATATTGCACAACAGTACCTGCAATTGGGTTTGATAGATGAAATAAGCATTGGCATTACTCCAACTATTCTAGGCAATGGAAAACGACTATTTGACAATATTGGTAAGTATGTAGAGCTTACCTTGATTAAGACCAAGCGATATGGAAGAGACCTCGTAGAACTTAATTATAGGATAAATATATGATGAAAATATTATAAGAGTTGATAGTCTATCTAATGTAACTCTAGGTCCATGTAAAAAACTCTTCAAGGCCAAAACTTCTAACAGGAAGAAAACTTGTCTCTGATACTCTTAGAGCAATTTCATGGGTCACAATTTCACGAATTAGATCTCCTACAACCACCATCTTAGTTGGAAATTTTGGCAAGAGGATCTTGAAAGGAAATTTTTCGATAAGGCTTATTGCTTCATTGAATTTTTCTAAAATCCTTCTGTCAAATAGACCTATTCGACTGAATGATCCTTGTGATAGCAGAGATAAGTGATATTGTGAATGCACCACAATTCTCTTGAGCACAGATTTCTATTCGAAAGTCTGCATTATTGTTTGGAGGACTTCCAATTTCTGTGACAAGAATTGTTGTAGCTCCATAATTTTTTGCAATCTCTAAAGCCTGCATACTGAACGTTTTAGTGCCACGATGTGAGAACACAACGACTATGTCATTGTTTGGCACAATATATTTTGATTTAACAAAGTCAAAACTCTACTGATAAAGGCTCAATATTATCAGCATTTGTATGATGTTCTCTCTCCAAAGAAATTCAGCAAATCGTGCTGCCCAATAACTACTACCAATTCCAACAAAAATTACTCTCTTAGAATGAAGAGTGTTTAGATCTAGAGGTAAAGGTGTAGTTAGTAATCTTTTCCATTCTGTAGGTTGATTTAAAATGTTTATTTCATAGAGTGTTTTCACATGTAATCACTGATATTGAAATATCAAAATACTTTTATTAATAGCTCTTCTGCTTTTCACAATAAATATATACCTACTTCATTTTAGACTACTACTTGTATAAGTATATTAAACAATTAAACAATTGTAGAATTATTATTCCTTGATGAATGATGGTTTTACTTTATCGGAAGGACAAGGGGCACAAATCAACTTTCGTGGTACAAAAATTTTCGTTAAAGTTTCTAAGAATGATTCTGAAGGAAGGTATTCATTAATTGAGATGATACATCCACCAAATATAGGTCCTGCTCTTCATATCCATCCCAATGCACCTGAAGCCTATTATGTGCTTGAAGGAGAGTATTCAATAAAATGTGGTAGAAGAACTTATCATGCCAAAAGTGGAGATTTTGTATTCATTCCAAAAGGAGTTCCACATAATTATCAGTCAGGCTCAAAAGGTGGAAAAGTACTTGTAATATCACCTGCAGGATTAGAAAAATACTTTAAGGAAATTGCTGATGCTCTTCAAGCCGGGCAGATCACATGGGAATTAGAACAAGAAATTGCACTTCGTTATGGTCAAGAATTCCTTGAAAGCGTAAAGCACTGGGGACAATAGAACCTAGATTAATATTTGAAATGAATATCATCATAAATTACAATAAAGAAAGATTGTAAACTGTTTTTAAAATATCTTTAAGTATATTCTAGTACTTGAGCCATTATGAAGAGTACAATAATAAGGAATGAAGAAGCAGAAATTAAAGAAATTGTTGATCGGGAAACTCGAGCATGGGATCAACAAGATCTTGCTAAGTTGATGAGTATATTTCATCCTGATATGGTTTGGCCGTGGCCTAGAACATCACAATCACATGATCCCATTGATTGGATATTGGAAGTAGGTCGATTCAATTATGGGAGATGGCAAAAAGGTTGGGCAGAACTTTTTGCTTCACATAGATTAGTTCATAATAACCGTAAAATTGTAAAAATAGTTGTCTCAAAACAAGGTGATGGCGCCTTTGCAGTTGTTGATGTAGATACATTATGGCGCAGGATCTCAGACGGAAAAGATTTTCATTGGCATGGACGTGCATGTAAGATATATACGAAAGTGAATGACCAATGGAAGATGATAAGTCATACCGGATTGTTGGATTATTCTTCTTCTAGACAAAATTGAAGAACGTAATAATATTTCTCTAACTACTATCTTCATTCTGCTCTTTTCACATTAATGAACAATAACAATAACAAGTGATTGTCAGATATGAAGTTTGATTATATGAAAAATATTGCATAGATCTTTAAAGTATATCCAAGAATCGTCATATGATGGAAGTGTATTGCGATTCAATATATCTAAAGAAGAAGTAAAGAATAGGTATATGAGAGACTCTCCACTACCGGCTAGAGCTGCTGATGAATATTCTTCTTCATCGTATAAAGAAGAAGAAGATAAATCAATGTTTCACGAGAAACTGATACTCGTGTTCCTCTGATTGAAGAAAGACTGAATGTATCCAAACAAGAGTCTGCACAAGAAGCAACAATTACAAAGGAACCAGTAACAGAAATAAAGACAGTAGACGTACCGGTAATGCATGAAGAAGTTACGATAGAAAAAAGACCTGCAAGTGAAACAACTACAGCAGCAGCATCAGAAAGACCAGTAGAATCCAAAACAG
>DASQYF010000221.1:0-3756 GCA_035639375.1 Nitrososphaeraceae archaeon | reverse complement strand
AATTGCCGGCTTTTATGCAAATTTGATTCAATAAATTATTTTTTATCTTTTTTATTATTTGTCTCATTTTTTCTGAGTGAAAGGCCGTGGATCAAAAGCTACTCTTATCGAACTTATTTTTCCATCATTAACGTGGTACCATGAAAATATCAATGCTGTTACAGACTGTTTGTCAAAATTCATGTCAGAGATAAGACATACATCATTATCATCTACGAATTTCTTTTTGATGTCTGCTTTTGGTAAATTTAGATGCTCTAAATATTTCAAGTAAGGCTCAGCTTTATTAAATGAACCAAGTCCCTCAGGTCCCTCGTACGATATGTTGTCGCTTACATATTTTCTAGCAGATTCAAAATCCCTTTTTTCCACAGCTTGCAAATACTGCATTACAATTTCGTTTGCATTTGTGTTTTTATCCATAAGATTTTCAAGTCTTTTAATATGCCAACTCCATCCTTTGTTATGATCATCATATTGTAATCTATCTGCATTTGTGAATCCACTATGAATTAAAGTTAATTTTGTTTTATCCTTATCTAGTTGCTCAAGCTTCCACGTAACAATAGTATTTTTATTATATTCAGGCTTTGTTGTAAAATTCCAAGTATAGGATAGCTCTTTATTTGGTATAAAACTAACAATCTCACCAACAATTTCATGGTCTTTATCTTCTTGTGTACTTCCTTTTAAGAATCTAAAAGAAATTTTTCCACCTATCTTTGGTTCTATAGTTACTATATTAGGAAACCATTGAGTTAATTGTTCTGGAGTAATTAGAGTAGAGTATACTTTTTCTACTGGTGCATTTATTATTATCTCTTTTTTAAGTACATCATATTTATCGCTCATTTTTTTCCCTCTTTACTTTCTACAAACTTTTTAAGGCTTTCAAGATTATGTCCCCACATTTTATCAAAAAATTCTTTTATTTCTAGAGTTTTTTTAGGATTTATAGAGTATCTTTTTTTCTGTCCCTCTCTAGTTTCTTTGACGAGATCTGCGTCTTTTAAAATTCTTAAATTTGTGGATACTGCAGCCAAGGTAGTATCAAAATGCTTTGCTAATTCTGAAGGAAACATATCATGTTCCCTAAGCAATAATAAAATCTGTCTTCTGTTATCCTCAGCTAGTGCTTTCCAAACAGAACCTGTCATTATCATAATATGATAATTAAAGAATTATTTAAATGTTTAAATATTTCATATTGTATAAAATGTGTATGTACTCAACATCTATAAAACAACACATTAGGGGTTGGACTTTATTTTTAAGAGAGTTGACTAACTATTGTAGAAAACTTGAAAATAAAGAAAAGGAGGAGTGGCAAAAATAATGACTTACAGTTTAGATAATCACAAAGTTGTTTCTGAAAGTGAATGGATAGAAGCTCGGAAAGAACTACTTAAAAAAGAAAAAGAATTTACTGTATTACGTGACCAACTTAGTCAACAACGACGAGAGCTACCTTGGGTTCAGGTCAATAAAGAATATGTCTTTGATGGACCAAATGGAAAACAAACATTGTCAGAACTTTTTGATGGACGAAGCCAGCTAATAGTATATCATTTGATGTATGATCCTACATGGGATGCAGCATGTCCGTCATGTTCTTTTTGGGCAGACAATTTTAATGACATAATTGTACATTTGAACCAAAGAGATGTGACCATGATAGCAATTTCTAAAGCACCTTATGGTAAGATAGATGCATACAAGAAGCGGATGGCTTGGGATTTTAAGTGGGTTTCTTCTTTTGATACAGATTTTAACCGTGATTATTATGTATCATTTACATCAGAAGAATTAGAAAAGAAAGAAGGTTTCTACAATTTTACCATACAAAATCCATATGTTTCTGAACTGCCTGGGGTGAGTGTCTTTTATAAAGATCCATCAGGTAAAATATTTCACACATATTCTGCTTATGCACGTGGAATAGATATATTGAATAATACATACAACTATCTTGATCTAGTTCCAAAGGGACGGGACGAGGATGATTATGACTTTCCTATGGCGTGGGTTCGTCGTCATGATGAATATAACAAAAAATAATACCTAAAAGAAAAAATATAACAGGATCAAAATTCAACTACAATCGGTATTGCATCGCAGACAATACTTCCAAGATTTTCAATGTTGCTAAAATGGATAAATTAGAAGTTTATGGAAAACCCAGTGAGGAATTAGAAAAGGTTATAACAAGTTTTGGTGCACAGACTTTCAATCATTTTGTTGGATTCAGTCATGAACAGTTATGAATTTTTTTATTTTATAACTTGATAGTTAAGTAGAACAAATCGATTATCAAATACAGTCACGTAAATAGGAGACAATAAAATTTTATTTGCCAAATGTCCAAATAAAGGTCGTTCCCACCAAGAATTATTGGAAATATTGGAAATATTGTTATCGTAATTCATCAACTAGTTTACAAGAAAGAAAATTTTGAATAGTTACTCCTCCATCTACATATACATTTTTTATATTTTCATTGGATAGTTTTTTTATTAATTCTGTTGTATTAGGAATAGGTGGTATCATATTATCACTACCTTACTTGGGGACAAATATCACAGCCATAACTGCTAACCTTGTCCTAGTAAGTGTGGCTCATTTTTGTTACCTTAGTACTAATAAATATCAAATTGAATATTGCAAAAAGGAAATATACAACTGAGAATTTAGTTTGTTAGAGTGGAAGTTATTTATTTTTTAAATTCAATCAATCATGTAAATTAACTTTATTCTATTTTTTATAGTATTAAACCTTGGGATCGTATTAATTCGACTCCCGACGGGCCCGCTGTGATATTAGTTCTCATTTAGAGTTCTAGGAAATAAAAAATAAAAAGAAAGTGAGAGAAATAATTACTTGACCGAGAATCAGATCCTTACTCCATGTTCATCTTTGCGATGAATGCCTCACAGACTAGAGAAAAATGTACAACTGGACTGAAAAGATTCTTTGATTTTATTGATATATCAAGTGGTAATAACACTACTAATACTCCTATAGAAGAGCTCTGCAAATACTTTTGTAGAAAAGGCAAAAAATGACCAAAAATGGCTTTAATTAATGTCTTGGAATTTCTGCTGATACAGAAGGAAAGAGTAGAAAGAAAAGAAATTACTGGAGTATTTAACTGGCTGGGTTGCGTATATAGATTTAGCCTAAAGACATATGAGCAATACTAAAGAAGAAAAATAATCAACAAAAAATTGCAACTGATAGGTCAAATGCAGAATATGTCTACATAATTGATAATCGAGAGGTTTGGTTTATAGATTATATTGTAGGAATTGCATTTAAAACACCTGTAGACTTTAGGACTATAAACAGATACGGTATTGGCCTACTAGAATCAGGAAGGTCATATACTGAACTTTACGATATTAAAGAATTTCAAGATTATATGGAGGAGAAGGTCGGCCAAGAAATTGATATAGAGTCCTCAATAGATCCTGTAACAAATTTAGAGAAGGACGATAGAAGGATTATATTCCATACCTATAAAAAAGCATCAACAACACCAGCTAAAGAAGTCTGCTTATAATTTTTTAATAAAAGAATGGGTGAAGAGAAAAGAATAGTTCTCTGTTATTACCTTCTTAAATTATATTATACTTTTACTTTGAAACCATTAAAGGTTGCTCTTCGGGCTTCTCAAGCTCTGGTTCTTCTTCTTCCTCGGCTAACTTGTTCATTCTTTTCTTGAGGAGTTTGCTATCTTCATAACCTGTTATAAATTC
>DASQYF010000220.1:0-2908 GCA_035639375.1 Nitrososphaeraceae archaeon | reverse complement strand
CTACATCCAGATCTTTATAGTCAGCCAGAAGAGAAGGGAATAAGCCATCTACTCTTTCCAAAAGACAAAAGAGAAGAATTGGCAAGAGCTGTTAATAAATGAGAACAAGCCTAACTTGTAGCTCATCTTTGAGTTGAGTTGAAACATATCTGTATTTATCCTCTCTCTGATTTTCTTTTTCCTTCTCGTGAATGCTTGGATATCAGAAAATAATACAAGACGCAAATATATAGACGCATATATAGGTTAACCAATCGATCAAAGAAGATAAACTAGAAGAAGACTGATTTGCATATTTATATTATTAAAAGTATTGGATACACTTTGCAATGTGATGATAACAACGAATAATCCACCGTCGGTCAATAGCAAACTGAAAATGTTACTATCGTCGGATGAATACTTAAAGCCTGGATATATAATAATCCTACAATATTCTTGTTTGTTAGGAATGTATGTATGCAAGTTTTGAGGGCAGTTCAGCGTATGCGATGCCTGTGAGGTTTCCCTGCGCATAGAGCAGTGTCTTCTTATCCGATCCGTTGAGTTTGGCGGAATAGACCGAACCACCCAAGTCAGTCAGAAACATCCGTTCCCCTTTGAGATAGAGAGCTATACCAATTCCTTCCTGCAAGTAGGTGAGCACAATCTCTGGAGTCTGTCTCTTCTTTTTCTTGAGCTCCCTATCCATCGGTGCACGATTCACCGTGTTACCACGTGGAGGATCACCACGATCCGTCCAATACAGCATACGGCTGTTAAGATCGAGATCCAGATCAATTGGCTCAGGCAGATTGTCGAATAAGACTTCAATGTCATTGCGGTTGGCCGCGCTCTGACCCTTTGGTATTTCGATACTCGCGCGAAAGATGCGGCCGTGTCCGGCATCGTCTGGACCTTTCTGTGTCCAATAGATTTGTCCGCTCTCCACATCAACGGTGATCCCGACGCACCATTTCATCGCATCGCGGCGGTCGGCTTCGCCCTGGCCAGTCTGTACGAGGGTTTCAATCTTCGAACCATCTAGATTTGAGCGCATGACTCGCATCCCTTCCCGATCTGACCAATACAGCTTGCCGTTCTTCTTATCAAAATAGAGCTGTTTTGGCGTGAACGTGTCTCCCTGGGGAATGATCATTCTGCGATTCCGCCCGTCGAGGTCAGCGCGTTCGATGGAACCGTCGTTCAGATTGGGAACACCCATATTGGTCCAGTAAATGTGCCCAGCCTCAACATCGACTACTATGCCATCGGGATGTCGGCACTCTGTTACGATTACTTTCAGATCGGTGCCGTCAGCATTCAGTGAGAATACACGGCCGCCGCTCAAATCTAGAGCGAATAAGCGGCCGACGGTGGCGGCTTTGCTGCTGCCTGACGTTACAGGTTTTGGTTTGAAAACTTCTGATTCAATCATGTTTTCTTTGCATTAACTAATTGTAGAATTATTGGTAGTAGTAGTAGCATTCTCAAGATGCTTTATTATCTTAGGTTGAACTATTTCAGCAGATACTTCATAAGCAGCAATAAATGGCTCATTTGTACGAAGTACAACTAAACTGGCTACAAAAGGAATAGATGCAGAGAAATATGGTGATGTACTTCCACTATAATCAGGGATAATTCTTGATGTAGCAGATATGTTTCCCTCAACATTTCCGGTCAAATGACGTACAAATAATTTTCCATATTTTTGCATGTCCAGTTGTGAAAGTGTAGTATTATCTATAGGAACGGTATGACCAAATATTATTTCTACTGGTTTGGTTGCTGTAAATGATAAAACTCCTTTATAGATTGAGCCATCAGTTCTAAATGGTAGAATAGTTACTACTTGAATAGTTTCATTTGGTGATGTTTTAATTTGAGTTGCTTTTTCAGAAGCAATTATTCCTTGGTGTAAAATTGTTGTTTCATTGGATGTCGCAGTATCCATATGAGTAGCAAACGCTTGCTGAAGGAGTTGATTGTTATTATCATTGTTGTTATTGCTGTTATTTATTGTATTTGTTACGGCTAGTAAAGGTGCTGCGATTATCGTAGCTACAATTACAAAGGTAACTAATACTCTTATTTGCACAGCAACAATTAATAATTAAAATATATAAAAATTGTTTCTGTTAACTTGCCCGCTGTTTTCTAGTCTATATCCACTACAATACTCATCGGCACACAGCAAAGTCACAATTGCAAGTTGTCTTGACATAGCAGTCAGTCTTGAATTACTTCTGTGTCATTAGATTAGCAAATGTTGTAATAGTATCTTATGATATCTGCTAAAGTTTATTTTAGTTCATATTGACTATCTGATTATATTGTAAACAAGATAATCTAGCTATAAATTATCCTTATAGCATCCTTGGCTTATCTCTCTCCCTCGCTGTCTCTTTAGTGTTTCAAACCTTATTATTTTACATGGTAAATGATGGCACATCATTGAAATCGAGCGAATCATCATCACAATCATCAACGCTACCATTAAGATCACTACAAGAAATACTGCATAATAGAATAACACAGAAGAAAAGAGAGATCCATCCATCTCATAATAAAGCATATCTACAAGGTGTGTGTACTGAGATAGAAACATTGCAATGGGTATTAGCCCAAATACTTACACTCTTGCGACAACAATCATCAGCCAATACTTAAATGGCCTTTTTGTGTTTCAGGATCATACCTTCACAAAAAATGAGATATTATATTAAATGCAAGCTAAATCCCACGCAAAGACAACGATTAAGAGAAGGTATTGAATCTGATTCTCTTGCTAAAGATAAAATATTCTATGAAGGGATGCAAGCTGCATTAAGAGAAGGTACAATAGATGAAAATGATATAGTTCATTTTGTTGAAATCTGCTATTGTTTGGAAGGAGGTTTATATCCTATGGCAATGGAAATTCCAA
>DASQYF010000219.1:0-5568 GCA_035639375.1 Nitrososphaeraceae archaeon | reverse complement strand
CTGAATTTAGTTATTCCAAAGAAAAGAACTATTACAAATAGGTGAGTGTACACTACATAAAATAATAATAATAATAATGCAGGGCCTAAGGAAATGGTATGATGTTATCAAAGGGTAATTCGAAAGGTACATCACCATCATCGTCATTGTTGTCGTCATCAGATGAATAAGTATCAGTATCGTCTATCATGACGTTATCTTCTTCTAATCCTGTTTCCCTGGCTCTGGTATTATTATTGCTTTCTTCCTCTACTTCTTGCTCTCTATCTTTGGCTGTATTGTCATCATTAGTAGCTTTTGTATCACTTGTTCCTAATTCCTCTTTGATATCTTTATCTTTGACTTCTATATCTGTCTGGTCTTCAGCAGCGGCAGCAAGAGCAAGAGCAGCTGCAGCTGTTGCTGTAAATATTTGACTGATGATTATTAAACTAATTATCATTATTCCTACTGGAATATAGATGACAAACAGCTTTAGCTGCCTCATAGTGTTTATACCTCTATATTATTATCATTATATTTGGATTGAAGATTATAATGACATATCTTTATTTCAGGACATTGTACTAGAGGGGGTTTATACTTAAAGAGAGAAAAATCAGGGTATAACAAACAGAAAAGTTTAGTCATATCTTTAGGTAAAGAATATCATTCTATGAAACTAGAACCTGGTAAGGATGATTCAAGGCAATTCTGATTGATTACGTTTTTAACTGAACCAAAAGTATTTTAGACAACAAAGGAGCAACTGCAGAAGAAGAAAAAGAGAAATGATGATTCAAGTTTGTGGATATGCAGCACAGCATGCCAACGCACCTCTCGCTCCGTACTCTTTTGAAAGACGGGAACCTCGAGATCATGATGTAGTAATCGACATTCAATATAGTGGTATTTGCCATTCGGACATACACCAAGTAACTAACGGATGGGGTGGATCAACCTTCCCAATGGTTCCAGGACACGAAATCGTAGGCATTGTCTCGCAAGTTGGGACAAAAGTAACTCGCTACAAAGTAGGTGACAGGGTGGCTGTCGGCAACTTCGTTGATTCTTGTAGGAAATGTGGCCCTTGTCGTAAAGGTCTTGAGCAGTATTGTGTGGAGGGAGCAACATGGACTTATAATGCAGTCGAAAGGGATGGAAAAACTCAAACCCAAGGAGGTTATTCTAACAAAATCGTAGTCGATGATAACTACGTCTTTCGGATTCCTGATAACCTTCCTCTGGATCGTGCAGCACCCCTTCTCTGCGCAGGTATCACACTGTATTCGCCTCTGATGCATTGGAAAGCCGGTCCTGGAAAGAAAGTTGCCATTATCGGTCTTGGTGGCCTGGGTCATATAGGAGTAAAAATCGCACACACACTCGGTGCAGAAGTCAGTGTACTTAGCCACTCGCTTAAAAAACAAGAAGAAGGGAAGAAAATGGGAGCCGATAACTTCTATACCACATCAGATCCAAACACTTTCAAGAAGCTCAAAGGGTATTTTGACCTCATAATCAACACGGTTTCAGTAGACCTTGATTTCAACAAGTACTTGAAGCTGCTTGCTCTCGATGGGACGATGGTACTGGTTGGGCTTCCAGAGAAGGAAACCTCGATTGGTGTCTTCTCCTTAGTTAGTGCACGTCGCAGTCTTGCCGGCTCGGTGATTGGTGGGATCAGAGAGACCCAAGAGATGCTTGATTTCTGCAGCAAGCACAACATCGTCTGCGATATAGAACTTATCCCGATTCAGAAGGTGAATGAGGCTTACGAGAGAGTTGTGAAAAGCGATGTTCGATATAGGTTTGTTATAGATATTGCTAACTCGCTCAAGTGCAAAGACTAATTGCTTAGTAGTAATAGTAGTAGTATAATTAAACTCCTGTCATAGCCTTTGAAATTGCTTCTCCTCTTTATAAGAGAAAACTACAACAACAATAACGTTTAATGGTATGCTTAAATTAATATTAAAGAAAGGGATCAGTCCAGAGAACAAGAACATTCATTGCAAGGAAATATATGTTAACCGATGGCCTTCTAGCAATCAAATAGTTCAGGCTTAGCGGAGATAGACGCGAAGAATATCAATGACTAATTGTTGTTACTATCTTGTTGGGCGATATTGTATAGCTAAAGTATTATTCGTGGATCATAAAGGACTTTAATGAAGGTGTACTAACGTACGGTATATGCACCTGTAGATCAATCTGCATTTGGAACTAGGTTTGGTATAATCGCGGCATTTTTAAAGAAATTCTATACTCAGAAAGTAGAAGCAGATTAAAAGTAGTAGTAGTAGTGTTATACAATAATAATTTATCAGATTGCAGTCTTAAAATAGCCAATTTATATTGTATAATACTATTCATAAGAATTGTGTCAGTCTACGAGAGTTATACTAGGAGAAATCTCGAATCATAGAATGACAAATTTTTATAAATGGACTGAATCTGGGAGAGCACAATTCCTTGAATGTTTATCAATCTAATGGACATATAGCTAGAATACAAAATATTTAATAAAAGTAAATTTGCGTACAGGGAATGCTTGATCAACTGATCTGACATATTTCAAGAAGTTGATTATCATATAATTGATAATACATGTAATTCATTAAATTCATTATTTACAATAGAATTACACAAGTATGTAATCTATAATAAACAATATCCGCGCCTCCTTTTCTTTCATCTTCTTCAACTACTGTTCATCCTTCTTCTTCTTTTTTATTTTCGATTTCACCAATGAACTCATTATATTGCTCATTTGTCATCAAACTGTTAAATTCTTTCTCTATGTTAGATGGTTTCAATTTTACAATCCAACCCAAATCATATGGAGACTGGTTTATCCACTCAGGATGCTCAAGTAACTCTTCATTGACCTCAATGACTTCTCCACTCAAAGCACAATATATATCAGAAGAAGCCTTTACTGAGTCGATTATAGCCATTGCCTGCATCTTCCTAAATATGCTACCAACCTTTGGCAATTCTATCGAAACTATATCTCCAAGTTGTCTCTGAGCAAAATCTGAAATTCCCATAACAGCAAGTCCTTCTTTTATTATAATCCACTCATGCTCTTTTGTAAGTCTTATTCCCTCTATCATAAGCATCTATTTTAATGGTCCATAAAAAAACTTATTTTCGCTTATAGAATCGTGTACTACTACTAACTTTTGCTTCATACAATTTTCCACCAATATCAATTTCAATTAATTGATTAGGCAAACTGTCTATAGGAACAAAGCAAAAGCCAATAGACTTTTTTAGAGTTGGTGAAAAACTTCCACTTGTTACAAAACCTATTTTTTGACCATCCAACAATACTTCATTTCCGTGTCTAGCTATCCTTTTTTCTAGAACCTCAAATCCTACAAGCTTTCTATTTACCTGCTGAGTTATTAGCGCTTTCTTTCCGATGAATTCTTTCTTTTCAAGTTTCACTGTCCACCTAAGCGGGACCTCTAAAGGAGTAGTATTTTCATTTAGGTCATTTCCATAAAGCATCAAACCAGCCTCTAGTCTGAGTGTGTCTCTCGCACCCAAGCCAGCCGGTTTAATATTAAATCTAGAGCCTAACTGTATGAGTTTATCCCAAATATCTATTTTTGAAGAATCAAAGAATATCTCAAATCCATCTTCCCCTGTATAACCAGTCCTTGATATCATGCATTCTATTCCAAAAATATTTGTGATTATAAGATCAAATGGCTTCAACTGATCCAAATTCGTACCAGCCAATGTTTTCTCAAGGACATTTTGAGAAAGAGGACCTTGAAGTGCCAGAAGGGCAATTTTATCACTAATATTTTCAACAACAACAACCGACTTTGAATGCTTAACAATCCATTCGAGATCCTTTTCCACACATGAAGCGTTAACCACAACAAGAAATTTCTCTCTATTAATCATATATATGATTAAATCATCTATTATCCCACCATTATCATAACACATAGGAGAATATAACGCCTGATGGTCATTTAATTTTGAGATATCATTAGTTACTAATGTTTGTAGGTAGTCATAGGCGCCCGGACCTTTGACTTCAAAACGACCCATGTGTGAAACATCAAATAAACTAACATTTGTTCTAGTGTTCATATGCTCTTCAATTATTCCAGAAGAATATTGTAGAGGCATTTCCCATCCATGAAAGTTTACTATTTTTGCTCCAAATGATTTATGAATATCATAAAAAGGCGTCTTCATTATATGCAAGTCAGCAAATTAATTACAATGGATGCGTATTAACTCTTTTATTATTATAGATGCTTATTGGTTAAAAGTGTATACAAATGGAGCTAATAAGAAAACCAGTGTGGCTTAGAGTAAGAGCACCCTCAGGGGAAAATTATACAAAGGTTAAACAATCTCTTAGATCGCTAGAACTTCATACGGTTTGTGAAGAAGCTAGATGTCCTAACATATCAGAATGTTGGGGAACAGGAACAGCCACAATTATGATCATGGGAGACATATGCACTAGAGGATGTAGATTTTGTGCTGTTAATAGAGGTAAACCCGTAGTTTTACTTGATGCTGGTGAGCCAGAAAGGGTGGCTAAGGCAATTAAAGAATGGGGATTAAGATACGTCGTAATTACTTCCGTTTGTAGAGATGACTTGGAGGATGGGGGAGCAGAACACATAGCTAAAACAATCAAATCTATAAAACTTCTATGCCATAGAATAATAGTAGAATCACTCATCCCCGACTTCAGAGGAGATGAGGATTCAATAAAAAAGGTAGTAGAATCTAAACCAGAAGTTATAAGTCATAATATCGAAACTGTAACCAGACTTACGCCTAAAGTTAGAGATGCTAGAGCTTCATATGAACAATCACTATTGGTTTTAAAAAAAATTAAGGATATGAATTCGTTGATTTATACAAAGTCTTCTATAATGCTTGGTCTTGGAGAAACTGAAGAAGAAATTATTCAGACAATGAGGGATCTGCGATCGGTTGGAGTGAATATATTAACCATGGGTCAATATCTTCAACCAACTCCTAAGCATTTGCCAGTAGTACAATATGTTACACCAGAAAAATTTAATTGGATTAGGGAAATTGCAGAGCAGATGGGATTTGTTTATGTAGCCTCCGGTCCACTCGTTAGAAGTTCTTATAAGGCAGGAGAGTTTTTCGTGGAAAATGTAATTAGGCATAATGGCATTTAATGTTATTGTTCAAAATAGCATTATATGCAAGATATCTCTTTCATATGATACTATCTATCTATGTATATAGATAAATAGCGTGTTTAAAATTTTAATTCTGAAATATCCCGATGTGATTGGTTGGTGGGCTTTTCTATCCTTACTTCCTTACACCTCTCATTTAGATAATCCATTTGAGAGAAAGTGAACCTATTGTAATTCTACATTCTTGGTTTCTAAACTTGTTGTGGTAGAGTGCTTAAATATGCAACTATATACATTATCGTAACCTTATATGTTATTACTAGTTCCTAATAATTTCTATAGACAAGTAATGTTAAGGCAATTAATACATAGAACATTTTCTTTTATTATTATTTATAAAGCATATTTTTGCCATTTTATATCTTTGTTC
>DASQYF010000218.1:0-2271 GCA_035639375.1 Nitrososphaeraceae archaeon | reverse complement strand
GTTGAAACTGCAGAATCATTTGATGGCATATCAGGTAAAATAAACCTCAATAAGGCTGGTGACCGCATTGGTGGAAATTATGATTTTTGGATTGTTGCTAAAGATAAGGATACTCAAAGTTATGAATGGGAGAAGGAACATAATTTAAGAATAGAAAGTTCAGTTAATGAATCATAAAAAATATCTAATCTTATAATTTATAGCTATAACATGATGCTTGATTGACATTGCTTTTGCTCTTTTGAGGATCTTTAAAAGTCTCTCTAATGATATATGCATAAAGGACCGCTATTAGCAAGACTCAAATCCTGCTGAGCTAATATAATTATAGTATCTTCTTTTTTCAGAGAAACCTTGTAGAAAGGATTCAAATAAAAATTCATTTGCATTTCTCTGAGCTCACTTTTTCAGCCAAAAACAATGAGAACTGAAAAATAAAATAGATGTATGTCTCTGCAGTTCTTGCATTAATGCTCAATACTGTCCAATTCACCGATAACGTGAAACTATCAACGTAAAGAAATCTGCAGATATATATATGCGAGTTTTCTAATGCACATCGCTTAATATTGGCAAACTCAGACGCATCTCCCCCAATAAAGGCATACAAATACAAGATCGAACAAACCTCTCGTGGCGCTAGAGTTACAGTCCATGGCGATGCGATTGACGAAATAGTGGCAGACTATACTAGACTAAGAATGAAACTAGAGTCAGAGGGCTTTAAGGTAGCCCCAGAAGAGTAAGCGCAGAGTAGAATGCGTTCATGATGGCACGACAGAACATATGGTCATTCCAATACTATTTGAACTGCAGAATCATTATAATATAGCGATGATTACTGTCATTTCTAATATTGTTTATGCTTAAATTGGGCATTATTATCCGATCCAAATCTTGTATATAATAATTTTGCAAATTGATAACTATTGCTAGTAGTCCGATTTTCAAGTAATCCTTATCTTTACAGCTCTTAAATAGGAAATAGAATCGTTTTCAGCACCTATCATCAATGTATAATCTCCAGGCTTCAAATCTGTTGATGGTATAAAGGTAAATGAAATCTTTTGTTTTTCTCCTGCATCCATTGAAATTAATTCCTCACTAAAATGTCCTGTAGAATTTCCGAGATCTCCTGTGGAAGTAAATGTTCCTGATGCAATCATACGAATATTGTTTAGAGAATTTAGAGAAGAAGAAGGTGATTCTGCTGCTTTAACTCTGAATTCAATTTTTTCGCTCTCACCTCTCTTCACTTTTAAATCTTTATCTGATTTGTAAATATCTACTGAAAATGGCAAGTTTTTATCATCTGCTTCTAATTTACCTATCTTATTTTCTGACCATTCTGTAAACCAAATCTGTTCGTCTATGCTGTTACCATCATCATCATCATCTTTTCCTATAGAAAACTGTAATACATTTGCAATACCACATGTATGCTTGCTACTACTATTAATGATACTATTACTGTTATTAGTACTGACACCACTGTTATTGCTCTTATAATCATTAGAACAGACACCCCATAAGCTGTTCTGTGTTGGAACCCAATACTCAATTAGTTTGCTATTTGAAGGATCAAATTTACCTATCTTATTTCCTTGTTGTTCATTAAACCATACAGACCCATCAGTTGATTTCTTAATCCATGATGGTTGGGTATAACTATTTTTGTAAATACTGCTAATATTGCTATTACTATTAATAGTATTTATGTCACCATAGATCCTAGGAGAAGTTTTTGAAGTTACAAACTTTACTATATTATTATCATAATCCTCATCATCCGGATCTAACTTGAAAAATATGCTTGTACCTGGATTTGTAATCCATAAGTCACCGTCATGATGATGGACATCATCTACAACTAATCCCCAAGGAGAGCTTACCAATTCCTCCTCAGGCAAATCATATACATCAAAAGATTTAGTATCTAAATCATATTTGAAAATCTGACCTTTCTGTGCTGCGTATGATAGTACGGAGATCCATATTGCATCTCTATTATTATCAAATGCAATTAATCCAGTAGTAATATAAAAGGGGTCAATCCCTTTAAATCCTTCATCAATAGGAATAGGAATTTGAGCAATTCCATCTGATGTTCCATTCTTCATTTCACTTATATCTGCAACCCATAATGAAGGAGAATATGTACCTACAAAGTAAATAATATTCTTATTGTTTGGATCAAATTCAATGGATATTGGATAGCTTGTACCAAAAGAATCTGATTTACCTGGGATATTGTATTTTTCAAATGTCTTT
>DASQYF010000217.1:0-2041 GCA_035639375.1 Nitrososphaeraceae archaeon | reverse complement strand
CCGATATTTTCTAAAATGTCATCCTTAGCTAGGTCTTTAACAGCAGTCAAAGGTTTATCCAAAACCATCTCAGTAAGCATAGAAGCGCTAGCCTGACTAATTGCACATCCTCTGCCTTCAAATTTAATATCCTTGATTTTTCCTTCTTCAACTTTCAAATGAATGTCAATTTCATCTCCACATAGAGGATTGCTATCATGTGTACTAACGTCGGCATGTTCTAATCTGCCCTTATTTCTGGGATTTCTGTAATGGTCTAAAATAATTTCTCGATAGATATCGTCACTCATATTTTAAACAATCTCCTAGCATAGTTAAGTGCATTAATGAATATATCTACCTCTTCTTTCGTATTATAGATATAAAAACTTGTGCGTGATGTTGCCGAGACATTTAATCGTTCCATGAGTATCTGTGCACAATGATGACCTGATCTTATTGCAACACCCTGCTCATTCATTATGGTGGCAAGGTCATGAGGATGAATATCAGAAATATTAAAAGACACTACTCCGCCTCTATGATTTGGATTATGGGGACCATAGAGTGTAACGCCCTTTACATCTGTTACAGCTTTTATAGCGTAACTCGTAATATCAATTTCGTGTTGCCGTACCTTATCCATACGAACTTTATTAAGATAATCTATAGCAGATCCAAATCCAATCACATCTGCAATGTTAGGAGTCCCCCCTTCGAATCTGTAAGGTAGATCATTATATATGGTCCCATGTTTGTGGACTTCTTTTATCATATCTCCTCCGCCTATAAAGGGCTTCATTTTATCAAGTATCTCTCTTTTTACATACAGAACACCAACACCAGTAGGTCCGAGCATTTTATGGGCTGAGAATACCATAAAATCGCAGTTCATTCTCTGAACATCTACTGGCATGTGAGGAACGGATTGAGCTCCATCTACAAGCACTGGAATTCCTTTATTATGCGCCTTAGTGATAATTTTTTCTATAGGAACTATTGTACCGAGTACATTTGACATCTGACTAATGGAGACGAGTTTAACCCTATTGCTTTGAATAATTTCTTCATACTGTGTCATATCTAGATAACCGTCATTGTCAACCCCAATGTAATCTACTATAGCCCCTTTTTCGTCAGCAAGAATTTGCCAAGGAACAATATTGCTATGATGTTCCATTTCTGTAATGACAATTATATCATTTTTACTAACATTAGGCCTGCCCCAAGAATATGATACTAAGTTTATTGCCTCAGTCGCATTCCGCGTAAAAATTATTTCATCTGCCAGACGAGCATTAATGAATTTTGCAACTTTTTGTCTAGTACTTTCAAATGCTAGCGTGGCTTCTTCGGCCATCTGATGTACAGCCCTATGAATATTAGAATTGTAATTTGTATAATAATCAAGAATTGCGTTAATTACTGAAATCGGTTTTTGAGTGGTAGCAGCATTATCAAGATAAACAAGCGTTTTATTTCCGTTAATCTTACGCTTTAATATTGGAAAATCTTCCCGAATTTTCAAAATGTCGAGAGTGCTTTCCTGTATCATTGTTTAATTAAAGATCCTATTAAGATATAAACCTAAGAGTATGGAGGGTTTGGGAATAGAACGTAGGAATGTTATTAAATTTCAAATAAGCATTCTATTTGTATGGACAGTCAATATATATATTCTATTTTTAATTATCTCATTCTATTACTTGATGGGAACAATAAAAAGGATATCAAAGCAGGATTTTGTGCATATTTTCTATTGTAGTTTTATTTATAAAGCCAGCATCTTACATAACCGTTATTTTCTGTTTCGATCTCTGGTGGATTCTCTTTACAAATATCCATAGCATATGGACATCTCGAAAAGAATCGACAGCCAGATGTTAAATTCAACAGGTTTGGTGGATTGCCTTTGACATAGTGCATTTGCTTGTCAATTGAGTGCAATTTTGGAATAGCAGAAAGTAATGCTTGAGTGTATGGATGCTTAGCGTTTTTGTAGATCTGAGAAGAGCTTCCAAATTCAACAATTTGACCTGCATACATGATTGCAACTTTATCA
>DASQYF010000216.1:0-5028 GCA_035639375.1 Nitrososphaeraceae archaeon | reverse complement strand
TTAATAGGTGTGACAATAAACAATTTTGCGTTAGCTTGTGCAATTGATGAATCTCCACCCTACTTTACATATCATAATCAAACGATGATAATCATACTATCCAAAAACCATGCCTCGCATAAGATAGGTGATTTTGAATATATTGAACCGTTTATAGAAGCATTAATTTCTCATGAATCTATTCATGTAGTAATTAAAAAATATGAAGGAGCTGATATCTCAGATTCTCTTGATGATATTGAATTACTTGTTGAACGTAACGGTACAAGATTTCAGGTAACTTTGAATAATATGCTTTTCGCAAAAGATATGTCAGGTATCGTAATTCCTTAAATATCTGAAATTAAAATTGCATGAAAATCATAATTTTAATTCGATCATAGAGAGGCTATATTGCCAGAGGCTAGTAGGGTTAAAAACCCAATTTTTGGCCAGGACAACCTAAGAGACCAAATGAGAAATTTAGAGCAATTTCTACATAAAACAAATTCAGATTATTTTTTATCGATAGTTATCGTGTTACTAACAAATGTATCCTACCTCTTTGAAAAACGCTATCATGCAAATAATATAATGATCCTCTTTATTCAAACTATACATAATATTAGCAAGTCTACTTTCTTTTACCCAACCAATTTTAATTAAATCATTTAAATTGCGTTTGATATCTTCTCTCTTTAAATGAGTTTTCTTTTGTAAAGTATATACTGTAACCATTTTTCCCTGTTCCTCTAGTGCCTTTATTATTTTTATTTTTCCAATACTTCCAAGACCTATCTCCACTATCTCTTTACTAGTTAATTTACTGTCAATATTCATTAATATTATCACGTTTGATTCGTTTTTGAAGTATTGGTTCAAGTTCATTAAGAGAGGTTATGTGCATGCCAATTTCCTTTAATGATCTAATTTCAATTATTTTTCTTGTTTCTAGATCATTGAGATAATCTTCTACATCCAGTTTTTTTAATTTAAATTCTTCTGATAATTCCTGGGCGCGGATTCGTATTTCCTTAAGTTCGACATACTGCTTTTTTTTTGTACGCAGTGCTCTTACTACTGCCATGAGGGTAAATATTTGGCTCTTTGATAACTCTTCTATTTCTGCGGTATTTATCGAAGAATGAATCTGACCATGAACCTTTCGGATATGGTCGAGAGTTAGCCGACCTGTCCCTTGGACTTCAGCCAGATTTCCAGCATATAGAAGAAGATCAAGTGCATATCTTATATCACTATTATTTGCAGGTGAAACAGTGAATTTTGCTACTTCATCAATTACATTTGATCCGATAGCGTTTGCAATAAATGCTTCTGAACATCTATTTACCAATATGTCGCTAACCTCCTTAATTGAATATATTGGAAATTCCATTGGAACTCTACCTAATGTACTCAACTCCGCTTGATCGAGTTTGTGATAGAAGTCTGTACTTCTTGCAATAAATATTACTCCCTTTACGTTGCACGGCGCGTCGGGATCAAATTCATTGAGACGAGTTAAATCATAGATTATGCCAGTATCTTTGCTGATCTTTATTAGATAATCGATCTCATCAAGGATTATTAGTAAATAAATGTTATTTTCATATAGATAGCGCAACATATATCTTAACATCTCTTCTGCACTAAGTCCTTGTGATGGCAGCTCTGGCGCAACTCTTTCTAAGACGAACCTGTATATTGCATATTTGTTGCCTCCTTGTAATTTTAAATTAACATAGGCAATCTTCAGAGTTAATCTATTGTGCAAAAATTTATCGGCTAAAAGTTTAGAGAATTTAAGGACAGTAGAAGTTTTACCGATCCCGGCAGGGCCAACTATCTGCAACACGGCTAAAGGAAACTTACTTGGACTCGAATACGACGATCTAAAAATATGATCGATCTGCTCAATCTGTTTTTCGCGATGAGGTAATTCACTTGGTACGTATCTTGGTGATAATTTTGATTTATCACGAAATATTGTGCTTTCTGACATCGTGAAGTGAATAGTTTATCGTAGATATTATATTAAGTATCCTAGCAAAAATGTATCTTATAGAACTTGCGATACTATTTAGAACGCAAATATTGTATCAATGGTAGTTTTGATATCCTTGTACTGCAGTTACTGAATAAACACAAATATCAAGAAATAAGGTTTAATGGCTAGTATTTGTGATTACATCAATATATAATATTGTCCTTCAAGACTTTGTAGATGAGCAAATTTAGTAACTCAACATTTAATCTGAAATCACTCACTGATAATTCCTATAAAGCCATAGAAGAAGGCGCTTATGATGCCGAAAATTACGATTTCACAAGACATGACTCTATTAGCATGAAGAATGCTATTCTCTCTTGCTCTCACGCGCCAATCATAACAGAGATTAAATTCGCGTCTCCCTCCAGGGGACAAATTAAAGCACAAACAGAAATGGATCCCATCCAATTAGCATCAAAAATGATCTCATCTGGCTCTATTGGTCTTTCAGTTTTGACACAACCATATTTATTCAATGGCTCTATTGAGAACTTGGCTAAACTGAGGAAAAAAATTATAGTTCCAATTCTTATGAAAGATATAATAGTTAGCGAAATTCAAATAGATGCTGCAAAACAAATAGGCGCAGATTGTGTGCTATTCATCAAAGCAATATTCGATCAGAACCTAGCAGAAAGCGGCTTGGAAAAACTCTCAGAATATGCTTATAGAAAAGGCTTGCAGATAATTACTGAAGTTCATTCAGAAGATGAATTTGCAGACAGCCTAAAATTAAAAGAATGTTATCGAGACCTAATTGGTATAAATAATCGGGATTTGAGTAACCTGAAAGTTGATATCCTAACTACCTATAGATTGCTTAAAAAATATGACAAAGGAAAAAATATTATCATTAGCGAGAGCGGGATAACAAATGCAAATGAAATTCGTTATTTGAAAAAAGCGGGAGCCGATGCCTTCCTAATAGGAACGAGTATCATGGAGTCAAATGATATTGAATCAAAAGTTAGCCAACTTTATCTTTCAATTTGAGCATTTATTATATGCCAATCTCTTAATAGTGCTTTATTCTATCCGATATATAATACATAATGAGGACTAATTATCCCCTAGAAGGTAAATTCGGAAAATACGGAGGAAAATATGTTCCCGAAACTCTAGTTCCTGCAATAATTGAGTTGGAAACAGCCTATGAAAAGTACAAAAAAGAGGAAGAATTTCAACAACAACTTTCATATTTATTAACGAAATACGCAGGTCGTCCTACACCATTATACTTTGCAAAAAATCTCAGTGATTTCATTGGGGGTGCAAAAATTTTCCTAAAAAGAGAAGATCTTCTCCATGGTGGCGCTCACAAAATTAATAATACTCTTGGCCAGGGCTTGTTGGCGAAAAGGATGGGTAAGAGAAGGGTTATTGCTGAGACTGGTGCAGGCCAACATGGTGTAGGCACTGCTATTGCATCGGCTGTTATTGGCCTAGATGCTGAAATTTACATGGGAGCAAAAGATGTTAAAAGACAAAAATTGAATGTTTTTCGCATGCAATTGTTGGGAGCAAAGGTTCATTCAGTTGGTGCAGGGACTAAAACTCTCAAAGATGCCATCAATGAAGCCTTACGCGACTGGGTAACTAATGTACATGACACTTACTATTTAATAGGATCAGTAGTAGGACCGCATCCTTATCCTATGATGGTTAGAGATTTTCAAAGCATAATTGGCCGTGAGATAAGGCAACAAATGCTAGAAATATCCAATCAAATTCCTGATGCTATTGTAGCATGTGTAGGCGGTGGAAGCAACGCTATGGGGTCCTTCTTTTCATTTTTAGAAGATTCAGATGTCGCATTGTATGGAATAGAAGCAGGGGGTAGAGGCATCAGAACAGGAAGACACTCTGCCTCTCTTTCTTCCGGGACCGAAGGAGTTCTTCACGGGATGCGTACATACCTTCTGCAAGATAAATTTGGTCAAGTAACCGAGACACATAGTATTTCAGCAGGATTAGATTATCCTGGGGTGGGACCAGAACATGCTAACTTAAAGGATCTTAAAAGAGCAAAGTATCTAGAATGTACTGATGATGATGCTATTAATGCCTTTCTTATGCTATCTAAACTTGAAGGAATAATTCCTGCTTTGGAATCCTCTCATGCTGTATCGTACGCAATGGAACTCGCAAAGAAGATCGACAAAAATGAGAATATTGTAGTTACGTTATCGGGGCGCGGAGACAAGGATGTTGAAGTGGTTCAACAGTATTTGAAAAGTAGGAAGAGAGAAAAATACGATAAGGCATATAAGACACGGCAAAATGAATAAGAAATTCAAGGATCATCGGGAGAGAGAAATAAGTGTTGTCTGGCCTGTTGTACGGTTGGTGGCTATCCTAATATAGCAACTGCAGAAGAACATCGCATCTACTTATTAAAACTGAATTAGGCATCATCGAAAATATAAGTTCATATGCTGCTACTATTGCAGACGGGCCTATTATTCAAGGAGCATCTCACCGTCACATGTTAAACGGGTTTACACATGATGTATCTTGATAATATCAAAAATATTCAAAAGAACTACTTTGACATCCTAGTTACTGCAATGATTTATTCAAATATCGTACTGAGTTATTGCTGAATTATATATTATGATAAAAAACTCGATTCTATGTGTTTATTTTACCTTATATGGTGTACAAGCAGATTCTTCGATAACAGAAGCCGGCGTAGATACTATCAATCCTCATGTTAAATTCATGATTGACGCCTGCACTTGTTCTATAATAGTAGGAGTTGCGATCATAAAGAAGATAAAACATGTAACAGCAGGAAAGATTTTACAAGAGTTAAATATACTTCATTATTGATATGAAGAAAGCTTAGTATAGATAAGCATTATCTTTAGTTTGTAATGTCTTATTATATTATTGTTAGATATTAGAAATTAAATAATCCCTTGATCAGTCAAATACTCGTGAAAGAAAAAGACCTAAAATCTATCTTTATAAGTTCTGTATTCTCTGGGCATATTAAA
>DASQYF010000215.1:0-6174 GCA_035639375.1 Nitrososphaeraceae archaeon | reverse complement strand
ATTAGAAGTACAGAGAATAGTAGCTATGGATTTACGACTTTATAGTATTGATGCTGCTACGCAAATTATTCCTCGAGAACGATATGCAGAGATGCAATTTTTGATTACTCTTGTTGCTTGTACGCTTGACAAGATTGCAATTGAAATTAGAAATTTACAGCGAACTGAGATAGGCGAAGTTGCCGAACCCTTCAGAAAAGGACAGGTTGGAAGTAGTGCAGTTCCTGTTAAACGTAATCCCATTAAGAGTGAAAGAGTTTCGTCCCTTGCAAAGATTTTACGATCATTAGTTAATGTTGCAATGGAGAACATTGCCTTATGGCATGAAAGAGATCTGTCAAATTCAGCAAATGAACGATTCACGTTTCCAATGGCTGTGATTCTATTAGATGAAATGTTAAATTCCATGAAGAAGGTCATCTCAGATCTTAACGTAAATACAAAGAGAATCACATCAAACCTCGATATTACAAAGGGGCAAATCTATGCAGAATTTGTTCTTGAGGCATTGATAAAGAAAGGAGTTCCTAGATTTGAGGCATATCGGGATATCCAAAGGGTAGCATTTGCAGCACTTGGGAGAGAAGAAGAATTCTTTGATGCTCTGAGAAAAGATTCTAATCTATCAAAGAGCCTTACTCCCTTAGAATTAAAAGATATATTTAATGCAAAAAATCATCTATCAGCATCATCAAAAATTATAGCGAATGTTGTAAGGATGGTAAAGGCAACAAATAAGAAATATCTAAATCAATTACAGTAAACAAATTTGATGTTTCATTCTAATTTGTATTTGTAGATTAGATGCTTGCTAATTTTCGTTGCTCTTTTTATACGCTTACTATTCTGTTATTTTTATTGACCACCTTGAAATTTCTGTGAATTAATGAACCATATTGAAGAGCCTTTTTTGGTTTCATTGCAGATTCTCTTGGAACACCCAGAGAAAGGGCTAATTTTCTCAAAATATGTTTTCGCATAAAATCGTCATTACCGGTGATCTTCTGTTCAATGGGTATACCCTTAGCAAAATTAATGAATTTTTGCGATAAAAATGGTTGTTTTGTAAGGACTCCAAATTCTGTTGTTATCTTATTTATCTCTTTTATGAGCAGACGTTCATTAGCTATTCTTTCATCCATTAAGTCTACTAGCCTTTTTTCCCCTGTTTCGTATATTAATCTGAATTTATTATAACCACAGAATAATTCATCACAACCATTTGCAGTTAAAATTAATCGAAAATTATTCTGATTGGCCATTCTCGCAATATAGAAATATGCTATACAATTTTCAATATGAGAAATGTTCCTACAAGCTATTTTTTGTTGAACGTATAGTAAATCTTTTTGGAAATCTTCTGGCTTTAATACAGATATTTTATGGGATAAATTTAATTTTAGAGCAATTTCTTTAGAAAATTCTAGATCATGAGATAGTGGGAATCCAACAGTCAATAATGTAAACTTCATACCAAGATCTTTGCATATTTTTGCAAGTAAAGAACTATCAATTCCTCCTGAAAAAGCAATTGCTAAAGAAGAACTATTATTGTTTATAGTATCTATTACTGCCTCAAAGAGAGCTTTTTTCAGATTGGTAAGCAATATATTATACTCCTATTTCTTGATTGGCGAAATATAACATTCTAGAAGATACCACTGTTTTCCATTCAACATCGAGATCGTCAGTTATTAATAAAATGGTATTGTTTGAATATTTATATCTAAAGTTACAAGTATTAGTTTTACAAATATAATATTATCGTTTAATAACAACCCTAAATCTTCGATATCAGATTATCTTACTCGTTTCAGTCCTCTAAGACCTTTGCTTTAATCTTTTCCAAATTTTGACGTAACTATAAATTGGAACAGCTCTATAAGTGAGATAAACTAACACTTTTATCTTTCAAGTTATACTGCCTTTATTGTTAGATTGAGTTTTGTCTTATGCAATTACTGACATACATATACTTTTTTACTTACAGAAAATGCATATTCATATATCGTTATATTTATTGGTGGTACTATATCCACAGTTTAGTTTTTTAATAACCCAGCCCAGCACCTCTACTAACCTCGGAAACATTCTGATATTGTTTATCTTCGTATTCTGAAGTATTGATAATATATCTTTACTTTTATGATTATCAGTGAAGCAGATGGTTGTCGTACACATTGAATTATCTTATTCTCATCTGCTAGAAATTCCAAATCATTTACGATTTTTCCTATTGATGCAACTTTTGTAAAATCTTCTACATTTTTAGTTTCTTTCTCTGGCCTTACACCTCTCCCTGTTCACTGACTATTTTATGCATTCCTGGTTATTCTCTTCTGACATTTGAAAATACTATCTCCTAAGTACTTTTTTAATATTACAAAAGAACGTATTAGTAATTAACTCAAGGCAGATAGAATTAGGACAGGAGAATGAAGTCTACACAATAAAACTGAAATTCCAAAAATAACACAATAAACGGTTTATAAGTCACAATAGTTACTTTTTATTAGAAATATACAAATGGAAAGAATAGCCCTGGACAATGATATCAAATACATTGATAATAAAGATAACCTATTTCGAACCAGAGCAGAATTATCTATCTCAAAGATGCTATCTTTTTTAGGACAAAATTTTGAATATGATGTAGCTTTGAAGCTTAAAAATAACGACATAGTAAATGTTGATTTTAAAATAGATGGCAAATATATCGAGGTTATAGATTGCGAAAACGATGTTAATAAATTCCTTCGTATACGAAGAGACCTACCAGAAATTAAAATTATTGCTGTTGGACACTCAAAATATGCTGGTAGAGTCAATGAACTAGACTCTTTCTTCTTCTTTAATTCTGACTACAACCAGACTGGCTCTATATTCATAGAAGATCCCTCTCTTGCATTTGACTATGCACATATTTTACCATTAGTTGAAAAGTGTTCTATACTGCATGGACATACATCCACTATCATGGTCGAAATAATCGGTGATATGAAAAATAATCTAATTATTGATTTTGGTGAAGCCAAGAGAATAATCAAAGAGACATTAAATATCCTTGACCACAAGTTCTTCATTAATACAAAATATCTGCAGAAAGAAGATGATCTTTACTATCATATATCTTTTGAAGGACCACGAGGCTTTTTCAGTCTACAATTACCAAAGATGACTACTTTCTTGCTGCCAGGTGAAGCTACAGTAGAAAACCTTTCAACTGAAATAATTAAGCTGCTTGCTCCAAAGATGCCATCAACTGTAGAGGCTTTGGGTATATATGTTTATGAAGGAGTAAATAAGGGAGCACACATAATAGCTGAAATAAAAAAAGGTTAGATGATGAGGAAAACAAACGCTCTTGTAATGCTATCTGGTGGATTGGATTCAGCCACTTGTCTTTACTGGGCTAAAAAAAAATTTTCAGAAATTTCTATAATTACCTTCAATTATTACAATAGGCTTGAAAACGAAAAAAGAGCTGCAGTGGAATTAGCAAGAAGAGTAAATATTGTAAACTTTCTTGAGGTCAACATTCCCTTTATTAAAGAATTTTCTGATTTTTATAATGGTAATCATCCCACGCCCGACTATGATGCAAGGTGGGCATCATATGTTCCTGCAAGAAACCTGATATTTTATTCAATAGCGGCACACTATGCCGAATTTCTTAATATAAAATGGATTATAGGAGGCCATAATATTCATGATGGGACATTTTTTGTTGATGCAACAAAAGATTACATAGAGAACCTAAACTTGTTAATTAAGCGCGGATGTTTGTTCTGTAACGACGATCCTTGCATGATACTTGTTCCTTTAGCTGAAATGGATAGAAAAACTATCATCAATTTGGCAATTGAGTTAAATGTGCCTATTGAATTGACATGGAGCTGCCATAGTAATAAAGCCAAAACACATTGCGGACAGTGTTATGCATGTATACAGAGAATTGAAGCCTTCAATTCATTGGGTATAAAAGATCCAGTCTTTTTTAACAACAAATAACTTGTTATCTGTGAAAAGTATGAATTACATTATTGCAATGAGGATCTATTGCATTACCTTTATGAGGATATGAAAAAGCAGAATTGTAATTATAGCATAAAGATAGAATGTTTCTTATAGTATACTTGGATCTAGTTTGTGAATATAGTCGTTGCAGAATAATCCAAGAATGGATCGAGATAAAGGTATCGAAATAATACTAGTAATGCTCGTCAAGGATAATACTTGCAAATACTACAATATTGTATTAATGTTAACTTCTTGTATTAACAAAATTCCTCAATACGATATAATACAAGTTATAACCATTCTATATTTGGTTATTCTTAGGAAGCTATTTCAATTATAAGATTAGTTTCTTATCTATAACCTTATGTATTAGTTTTATATAATATTCTAATTTTATTCTAATTCCGTTCTTCGTAATTCATTCGTTGCAGCCTCTAATAAAAATAGACTTGTCATTAGTCACTCGTCTACCAGCTATTACTCATTGAATCGATATATACCAGCTGTTTGTATTTTAAGAGTGTTATTAAAATTGCAAACACTCCTAAACTTCTATATATTATATTTTAGAAGCTTATTTAATGACATCAGAATCAGACCCTGTGAGTGAACCAACCAACCACAAATGTGAGGACTGTGGAAAAGTCTTTTCTACTGCGGAAGAACTTACGATACATTATAGGAAGGATCACGCGGAAATACTCTAAAGTTGAGAGTAAGAACACTAATATTTCTTGTCACATGAATGACAAGAGTCTACAATTGACGCCTATTCAGATATTGCATTTTGCAAATTCATATGTAGTATATAGGCCTAATTAAAAAGATAAGAATGGTTTGCAAGGGATAATAATATTTTTAAAGCAAGTTACATAAGCTGACCCATTATTTGATCATCTACTCATTCGTTTGGTTTATGCTTTGACAGAATTACTGGGATTCTCCTATTCCTTTACCGAGAATTAGACTGGGATTCTCCGGCAACTAGAGTGTGAGGATCAACATCAATAAAGAACAAGATAAGGAATAAAATGGTGATACAATAATAGTTATAACCAAGATTCAGCAGTCGCAGACGACAACAAAAAAGAAGACAAAGGTTTTCTTCTAATGCTGCAGCAACCGATAGCAATGACAAATCTATATCATCATCTAAGGATTCTGATTTCTCAAATTCAGACAATAGCAGAAGCGAGGGTGATGACGATAGCAGTAATGTACTCGAAGAGAAAACTAAGACTCACCAGGATAACAATGATAGATCGTATTATGTATATATACAGTTCAGCAGCTAAGTATATCTATATATATACAACACCATGACTTCCGATATTTTCTTTTATTTAATATCTCTTGATATTCTCTGAATCATTCCCTATGTGGTCAGTTCTAATGTATGATAGTAACACATATATTTTTATGACAAACCATCTATCAGTCTTACAGACACAAATTGTTCGTTTATTACATTATTATTCTCCTGACAATATATGAAACATTTAGTTTTCAGAATATAACTGATACAATAACATCATGGATATTTAGTATAGGATATCTTGGTGTTTTTGCAGCAACATTGCTTGAAACGATATTTCCACCAATCCCAAGTGAAGTTATATTTCCATTGATAGGATTTACTGCACAAAGTAAAGGGCTTGGATTAGGAAACGCAATAGGAATGGCCACGATAGGAGCTTTAGGTTCTACTGTTGGAGCAATAATGATTTATTTTATTGCTTTAAAGATTGGAAGACCTGCAATACTTCGAGTTGGAAAATACGTTTTAATTAACGAATCAAAATTACAAAGAGCAGAATTATGGTTTGAGAAACATGGAACGGTAGCTGTATTAGCTGGAAGGCTAGCACCAGGCATTCGTGAAATAATCTCTATTCCGGCTGGCCTTGGTAAGATGAATATAGGAAAGTTCATTTTGTTTACCTTTGCTGGTTCTCTAATTTGGAGTATCAGTCTAACAATTGTAGGATTTTATTTTGGAGAAACTTGGAGTAAATTTGCTAAAGAATCGTCAGGAATTTTTAACATGGCTGCTCTACTAATAATTGTAGGAGTTGCAGCAGTAATTGGATTTGGATATTATAAGGAGCATAAGTCTTCTACAAAAGATAATAATTTAGAATAATTATAATCATT
>DASQYF010000214.1:0-12613 GCA_035639375.1 Nitrososphaeraceae archaeon | reverse complement strand
CTGAATTTGAAGGTCAAGCCATTCTTTTTTATCTATATAGAATGCTCATTCATAGTAGTATCCATGTAATAACATTGTTTCTGCTTCTATACGAAATACAATATAATTCTATATTAAGAGTTGAAATTATTATATTATATTTCGACGTTATGATTCAATAGATAAAACAAAAACCATCTTATTTGGTGATAACGTTGACTTTCGGACTTATTTTGGTAGCTAGAAATTTTGCTGTTTCAGCAGTTGCACAGACAGTAACACCAGGCATTTCTGGTAATGACAGTACAGCAACGGATTATATAACTAACGCTACTACAACATCAGGAGATAATGCAAAAGCTGGAAATAATACAGAGAATCCATTAAACAAGGTTCCTTTAATAGGACAGTCTTTCAAGTGATATTCATACAAGAATAGAATTTATTAATGATATATGATGCAACGGTTTTATTGTAACCTACATCGTTGAAAACCATTTTCGCTTGTCATTTTGATTCTATTTCTCTATGGCATTACAAGTCATGATTTTCATTGTAGTTCGTTATTATTACGTTTACGAAGACATCGAGTCTGAGTATATTATTGTTATTTTTTGTAGTGCTTTTGAAAAATCATCTTAATTATTAGATAAATACATAATTGCGACTATGTGAAAGCGCTTTTAAATGTATTCAAAAAGAAAGTACAGGAGTAAGATGGAGGATGTTGATGATAATGTTGTTTAATCATTCATCCTATCGCATTTCACTTTACTCACTTAAAATTTGTTAAACGCAAACTTTACACATCAAAGCATTACATACACATATGGATGACTGATAATAAGATTTCAAGTGATTCATTAGAGAAAATTGCTTCGGAAGTGATTGGCTGTCCCCTATGCAAGCTTTCTAGGAGCAGGACGAATGCTGTGCCAGGTGAAGGCCAACTTTCATCAAAAATAATCTTCATTGGTGAAGCACCAGGCAAAAACGAAGATAAACAAGGTAAGCCGTTTGTCGGCGCTGCAGGAAGAATTTTGAATCAAGCATTAGAAAAGGTAGGTATAAAAAGAGATGAAGTTTTCATAACAAATATCGTAAAATGTCGACCGCCAGATAATAGAGTGCCTGAAAATGACGAACTCTCTACATGCAGACAATATCTGGATAGAGAAATTTCTCTTATTGCACCGAAAATTATTTGTATTCTAGGAAGTACTGCATATTCATCAATTCTTGGGGGAAAATCCATTACTAAAAATAGGGGTAAAATAATGGAAAGGAATGGACTAAAGTACTTTCTAACCGTCCATCCCGCAGCTGCAATCTATAACAAAAATTTAAGATCAGTATTATATAATGATATTTTTAAGTTATCAAAAGAAATTAAAAAAGTGGAACATAATACTAGAACTTTGCTAGATTATATAGTAGATTAAACAAAATTATAACTGCTTTATTATATGATAACCAGTATTATCGGTATATGGACCAAGGTGAGCCTGGAGTTGATTATGACGAGCCTAATTTGAATCCATTAATATGTGATTTGTGCAAAAAAACATTTGATAGTTTAGATAAACTTGGCGAGCATCAAAAACAGGAACATGATATGTAGTTAATCTTCCTTTTGTGCAAATATTGAGATCATACTATAGAAAGCTCGAAGTATAGTTCTAAAATATACTGTGATCTAATTAGAATGATAGTATTTATTGGAGAATGGTTATTATGCTACTTAAAATACACTTCTCCATTGTAAATTATTGATTTTTCAATTCTTTAGATGTCTCCATATCATAATAATATTATCCCAAATATAAAAAAGAAGTACATACAAATCGCAAAACCCAATTTCTATGCTATTATATATCTGATAAAGATGCCGAAGATAAATAACCTAAAATAATACGAAAGTATGATTTTGACTATGTCATCTGAAAAACAACAGCAAAACATTGAAAGAATGGCATCAGCTATTGAGGATCTCCTTTATATGGGAGCGATAAAATTTGGCGGAGCAGATCACCAGAGCGAAAAGGCAATCCTATCAAATCAGTTCTCTATTATCGTATCAAATGTAATGACCAATATGAATCTCAAAGAGTATGATGACGATGAGATTATGAAGTTGATGTACTATTCTCTTTTAATATACATAAATGAGCATTTAAAACTGCCAAAATCATTGACAATGGCTTTCGGTAATGATCTCGAAAAGCGGAGAGAAGAAATGGAGTCTGGAGAATTGATCTCAAATTATGTAGCTGTGTTGCACAGCATATTTTCAAAGCAGCGGAAAGATATAAAAGAATTTGACAATCATTTATCGTAAAATGACCAATTATTTAGTGTATAATATTTCTATCTTTTATTACCATATGAATTCTTGTATCTTATAACTTTAGGTGTGACATATCATAAGAATCGAATTGAACCTTCTATAGGAGAACTGATGCAGCATAAATATACAAAAACTCAATCAATTGCTTAAGTTTGCATAGAACAATGGTAGCCACATAGAATGTTGTTTACATGTTAGACTGCCTAGCGTGTATATCTAATTTTAATCTTTGTAGCTAATCAACAGATTATCTATGATGGCTATATTAACTATATAATTAACAAGGGACTGTTTTTATCATTAACTTGTATTTTAGAATAACGCTATGTATACATTTTGAAAGTTGTATATATTGCTATAATCGTACGATATGTATAATAGATATAAAAAGATATTAAAAAATCTATATTTCAAGGCATCTTTTACTTCTTTTTTAAATTGGTAATAGATAAGGCGACTTGCAGAATTCGCATCTTTCACTAGATTGTGTGCTCGATCTTTTGCCACAAGTGTTGCACATCAATAGTCTACACATCAGACGGAAAAATTGTAGACCTGATGCAGATTCTATTGCATTCTTTACCTCTTCGTCAGATGAAAGTTCGCTCACATCCAAAGTTAATGAAAGGCCACCGTTGAGTATATTGTCTATTGAGACACATTCTTTAACTACCGAATTATGTTTATTATCGTCAGATAATAATAACTCTCTAGCGTTCAGTGTTAACCCTTGTGAATAAGTAATGGGATTTTGTTGATTTGATTTTATAAGAGAGATCCTACCATATTTGTCAGAATCTAGAGTTGCAAATCTTGTAGCGCTATCATCATGTATCATAGCAATTCCTATAGAGTCTTCTCCAAGATGTTTACCCTGTTCTACAGCCACATCCACAGCAGTCTTCAAAACTTTTTGCAAAATCTCTGCTCCATCATTCGAAGTGTCATGGCCTAAAATTTTATAGACTGACTCTTCTGCTCCAGTAAGGTTAATTATGATATTAGTAGTTCCAAGCTGCATAAACTGTGCACTATTGGCAATCACAGGAATCATTTGTTTCCTTATTAGATCAGCAATAGCCTTCTTTCTCAAAGACATTGCAGATAATGCAGGCTTTATCATGAGAGCAAGCCTTGCCCTGAAATAAGTTTCATCCTTATTCGACTGATATGCCAGTCTTGGAAGATTAATAGAAAGTGATTGTAAAGTCATAACTGTACTAGAACCCTTGCCTCCTATACTTTTACGTACACCATTGTTACTTCTAGATCCATTTTGTAATACGGAAATGATACCACCAGCGCGTACTATTGACGCAATAGTATCAGTATAATCATTTAGTTTGCCATTATTGATTAGAGATAATCCTATTCTAGGGATAGGAGTATGAACAATGTAATTTTTATAACCAGACAATACAGCATCAATTGATTTTTTATCAAATTCATCCAATTGAATGATTATTGTAGTAAGAGGAAGTCCAGATGAAGAATAAGATGGTGCTACAGAGGATGCTGTCAGAATATTCTCAAATCGTGATGCAATCTCACTTGGCTCGCTTATGTGATCTTCTAATAGAAATGGAACAACTCCATCCAGTACGATTTCTGTTGAAACCTCTCTATTTAAGAGAGAAATCAATATAGGCAGAGCAGTTCTAAGGTCACTTGAATTCTTTATCGCTGCTATTCTAGAGACATTTAAGAATTTGCCTTTTAAATCTAGACCGACTTCGGCAAAATCAGCAATATTTAGAAATACAGTATCAGGAAGTAAGCTCCAAATGCCACTGTTAGAGATACCTATTTCACCATTCAAATGCATATCTGCTATATCTTTTGGAAGTATATTGAGCATGAGATGTTCTGAGAATACAGATTGAGAAGCCTTTAACATTATACTATCGACTCCGTTCTTCACTGTGTCTATATTATTTAACATTTCTACAATATCAGAAGCAGGTAACCCAAATCTTGCCAATTTGTTTCTATATTCTTCATGTCCATGTTCAATCAAAACGGAATTCACTGTTTCTCTGATTAATGAAGAAGTAAGATAGGAAGTCTGGAATTTGTATATCTTGTTTTCAACCTCCTCTGTGATTTTGTTTGCCTGTTCAAGTGGCATATTAGCCTCTCTTACTAATGACTGAATTATCTTATGGGAATTAAACTCTTCAATTGAATGTCTAGTAGTCCTAACGTACATTTTACCACTTTCAATTATTGATCTCTCCTCTATCTGTCTAGCAAGGCTTAATACTAATTTACCCAAGTTAGTAATAGTGTAACGTCGCTCTGCCTTGTTAAGAGCAACAAGTGATTGTCTTAGAAGCTTTCGTAAATGATATGCAAATTTTCCAGACTCCTTTTTGGACTTAAATCCAGCAAGCGATTTTAACTCCGAATAAGTCAAAGGTCCTTTAGAATTTAAAATACGCAGAATATCAATTCTATTAGGGCTAGCCATAACAGAAAAAATCATTCTAACTCGTTTTGAGGCAGATTCTAAAACTCCATCTCGCTTTATTTCTGTTTGATATGAATATTCGTGACTCAACTGTTCCATTGCACCCGTTATTCGAATAAATGATTAAAACTACTTTGTAAATTTTTGTTAACCAATCATATAATAGGCCCTACTCCTATCAAATTTGATTAGCAGGTCAACAGATTTAACTCTCAATCATCATAGAATCACCTTTTACTGTAACTTCGTCCACTTCTCTTCTTATCCTAACCTGCTGAATAGTAGTTGGAACTTCTGGTAATCGTGACTTTGCTTCATCTTCAAGTATTCCTTCGACTTCGTTCAATATTGAAAGCGCGTCAGCATCCATAGAATTAGAAATCTTGCCCACCTCCGACTTGATATCAGAGGTATGTAAAACATCAGATGTCATTGACGTCATCTCTGATAATAAGTTGCTTGCTGTTGGAACTGTTCTAGAAATATCACTTTGGATATCCTTGATCATATCAATAGTTGGATTAATGGTATCAAGCACGAGGGCAAATTCACTGATAGTACTGAAGCGAATTACTATTACCTCTAGTGCAAGGCTCATGTTTTGTGTAGTCCGCTGAACTCTATGTATATTTGATAGCTCTATCGCAAGAGCTCTTGCCGTAGCATTGTTACCCACCTTTATGTTAGCAGCTATTTTATAACGTAAGTCTTTATCCATCAAAGTGAATTTTTTATCAAGCATATTCAATCGAATGAGTTGGTTATGAACTACTGTGCTAGCGGTTAAAATATCACTCATGAATTGTTTATGCTTGTCCATGATCTTTTTCCATTCAAAGTAGAATATTTAAAAATGTTAAAACTAAATGTTAATGTATATATACAAACAGCTGTTACAAAGTTAGCTACAAATTAAGTTGACATGAGCTGAAGAGGATGTTAAACCTAGAATTTCATCCATACATCTTAATGTATTTTAGTTATTGACAACTTTTTAAAGTTTATTTGATTAATTATTTGAAAATAATAAAACAATTCCTAGCAACCTACATAGTGAAGAATATAATAACTTGATTTACTCGGCTTTTTATATATATTGTCTAATAAGTGTACGGGTATACATTCTCATTTGAAGTACTAAATCTAAAGCTTTTGTAACAAAAGACCATGTTTTGGATCAAAGCCAGTTACTTTAACTGTTGTTCCTATAGGTAGATCTTTAGGTGTTACAATCCTAGGAAGAAACCCTGATGCTCTAAGTGGCGTATTATCTACCTTGAAAATGACCCACGCATATGACTCGACATCTTCAAATCCTTCCGGCGCTACAGCTTGGATTGTATAAGTTACTACCTTACCAATTCCTTCTAATTCGACAGATTCGAATTTGCTACCAAAGCATTTTTCACAATAGTTTACTGTCTCTAGCATTGTATGTCCGCAATGTGAACATTTGTTGGCAAGAATTTTATTTTTCTTAGCAGATGCAATAAACTTCTCTCGCGCACTCATAGCCTGTTGTTACCTGTTAGCATCTGACAGTATTGTCTTACTGTACCCTTCTAAAAATATGAACAGCAGCACTTGCACCAGTCGCCCCGAAATTATGTGTAAGAGCGGTTTCTGCGTTTTTAATAGTTCTTTCTCCAGCTTTGCCAGTAAACTGCTCAAAAACTTCTACAATCTGACCTATGCCTGTTGCACCGATTGGATGTCCCTTTGATTTCAAACCACCAGACGGATTGATCGGAATTTCGCCGTTTCTTCGAGTTGCTCCCGCTGTTACAGCATGAGCAGCAGTTCCTTTCGGAAAGAAACCAAGATCTTCAATATCAATGATTTCTGCAATTGTAAAGCAGTCATGTACCTCTGCAAAATCAATATCTTTTGGAGTAATTCCAGCCATTTTGTATGCTTGCTTGGCAGCTGATATTGTGCTTGGAATAGTAGTAATATCTTCACGAGATTGAACTGCCGCAGGCGAAGCTCCTCTGCCTGAACCTATAACTTCAACATATGGGTTTCCATTCTTCTTGGCAAACTCTTCATTACAAAGTATAATAGCTGATGCTCCATCTGAAAATGGGCAGCAGTCATAAAGTTTCAAAGGTGAAGCCACGACTGAAGATTTCATTACATCATCAACTGTGATTTTTTTTCGAACATGAGCCTTTGGATTGAGAATTCCATTTTCATGGTTCTTTACGGCTACGTAGGCAAGGTCTTCTTCATTAGCTTTGTGTGTAGTCATATATACCCTTGCTATTGATGCAAATAACCCAGGAAATGAGGCCCCATTTCCTCCTTCATAAAAGAAATCAGAACAGTAAGAAAATAAAGTAGTACTCTGAGTAGTTCCGGTGTGTGTTATTTTCTCGACGCCTAATGCAAGAACACAATCATAAAATCCTGCAGCTATATTGGCGTATGCCTCTCTAAACATAACAGAACCAGAACCACATGCAGACTCGATCGTAAGCCCTGGAACGTATGGAATTCCTAAGTTACTCATAATAACAGGTGCCATATGGACTTGCTTGTCAGTCACTCCAAAAACATTTGAAATGTACCCTGCCTGAATATCCTTTGGTGTAATACCTGCAGACTCTATTGCATCTTTTGATGCATTTAATGCTATTTCAATGATACTCTCATTTAATTTGCCATATTTAGTACTGCCAGCCCCAAGAACACAGACCTTATTTGTCATATATTTAGAAATACCTTTTTGCAGATATATAAAAATTGTTAGACATCGATCTATACAATAATAACATCCATATTATTCTATTAATGTAATTCATGCATGATATAAAGAATGAACGATTTATCCCTTGTTATCTGTGAAAAACCTCATGCGGCACAAAGGATAGCACAAGCACTTGGGACTAATAATTTCAAAAGATCCATATCATCAGAAGGTGTTCCATTTTTTTATGCTGTTTCAAATAATAATAATCACTTTATAATATTCTCTTCCATAGGACACATATATGGCTTGGTGGATGTCACAAAAAATCGAGAGATATATCCTGTATTCGATTTGGAATGGATGCCACTTGTAGCCAAATCAGGCAGACTAGTTAGAGTGGAACAAATAATAAAATCAATATCAGATGCTTCAAAAAGAGCTACCAGATTTATCCACGCCTGCGACTATGATCAAGAAGGGGAGGTCATCGGTTACAACATCCTTCAATATGCTTGTAAATTTAAGTATAATGAATCCTTACGGGCTAAATTTTCGACGCTTACGGATCAAGAAATAAGTGAATCATTTGATAATCTGCTAAAACCCAGCAGAGGATTAGCTGAAGCTGGTAGATCTAGGCATATCCTTGATTTCATATATGGAGTGAATCTTTCAAGAGCTCTTTCACAACTGTTTAAAGTAGACAGAAATGGTAAGCAATACCATAACTTGTCAATTGGTAGAGTACAGGGACCTACTCTTGCATTTGTAGTACACAAAGAAATGGACATTAGAAAACATATTCCTGATCCTTATTGGACTATATTAGCAGACTTTGAAAAAAATGGGCACATAATCAAAGCATTTTATGAAAAAGACAAAGTACTAACGTTATCAGATGCTAATTCAATAACAAAAGCTTGTGATGGCAAAGATGGATTAGTCAGTCAAATTAAAGTTCAAAAAATGCTACTTCATCCTCTCAGTCCATTCAATCTAGGCGACCTACAAAGAGAGGCATATAGATTATTCAAACTTTCTCCTTCTTGCACGCTTTCAATTGCAGAAAGTCTTTATCTTAATGCATTGATTTCTTATCCGCGAACATCAAGTCAGAAGCTGCCATTATCTATAGACTACAAGAAAATTATTGCGCGTCTATCTCTAGCTAATAGCGATTACGAAAGCTTAGCCGCAGCATTACTTTCCAAGGATCATCTTTTACCGAACGAGGGAATTAAAACCGATCCGGCACATCCAGCCATTTATCCAACTGGAGAAAAACCGAAGCAACAGTTAGGTCGAATGCATTCCAAAATCTATGATCTTATTATCAGGAGGTTCTTCGCAAGTTTCGGCTACCCAGCGATAAATCAGCATACACTAGCATCAATAAATATCAATGGCCGTTATGTTTTCAAATCTGAAGGAAAATCAAATATATATGAAGGATGGATACATTTTTACAAACCGTATTTTATATTCCATGAAGCTAAACTCCCAAAATTGAATCAAGGCGATGTTTTGAAAAACATTGTAGTTATTTCTAAAGAGAAATTCATGCAGCCGCCACTTCGATTTAACCAAGCTAGTTTATTGGAACAGATGGAAAAAGAACAGATTGGGACAAAGACTACAAGAGCAGAAATCATAAGTACTTTGTTCAAGCGAAATTATATTATCCCAAGTCAAAATTTTGTGGGAATTGAAGTCACAGATCTGGGGTTTGCTGTAATAGAAGTAATGAAGAAATATGTTCCAAATATTGTTTCTACAGATTTTACCAAATCAATGGAAAATGATTTAGAAAAGATCGAAATATGTAAAAGCAAGAGTTTTTTAAGTATAGAATATGCAGTTGATACCTTAATAGAGTGGCTCACTAGGTTTAAAGAAAAAGAGGTTACTCTGGGACACAGGATAAAAGATGGATCAGACATTATTTGGAAAGAAATGACTGCTGGAACTTGTCCTTTGTGTCAAACAGGGAAATTAAGAGTTATAATATCTCGCACATCAAATAAGAGATTCGTTGGTTGTTCTAATTACTCTGCAGGATGTAAAGCAACTGCTCCGCTTCCTCAGAAAGGCAAAATAAAAACTACGACCAAAAAATGTAATCTATGTAATTGGCCAATAATCAATATTGCATTTTCATCTAATGTAAGACAACCGTGGAAAATATGTATCAATGTGCTCTGTCCGTCGAAGAATAAACAAGCAGCTAACTAAATACATTGGTATTATTCCCATAGACATCGATTCGTCGATTTTTCAAAAGTGGAAGTACTTCTCTTACCTTTTGGACTCTGGATTTATCAATCTCAACAACTTCCATTCCTTCTCTATTTCCCATGTCTAACAGAACGATCCCAAATGGATCTACAATCATGCTTCTGCCAGAGAAAATGTTGCCAATTTGATTGGGTGCAATTATGTATAAACCATTTTCAATAGCCCTCGCTTTAAGTAATGTCTGCCAGTGTTCTTCCTTCATAATGCCGTGAACCCATGCTGAGGGAGAGACCAAAATATTGGCACCCTTCATCGTCAAAATCCTAGACATTTCAGGAAAACGAATATCATAACAAATCATCAGTCCTAGGTTTCCTACCGATGTCTTGGCAGGTTTTTCTATCATATTACCAGCCATCATCTTATCAGATTCTTTGAATCCTAACGCATCATAAAGATGTAATTTGCGGTAAACTGAAGATATTTCACCATTGTTGTCTATAAGAACTGCTGTATCGTACACACGATTGTCAAAGCCACTATCATTTTTCTCATAAATTGTTGATATGATGCTAATCTTGTTTACCTTGGCAGCTTTACGCAAAGTACCGATAAAATTGCCACCATTCACAGATTCTGCCTTTTCTGATAGTTGATTTGCAGATACGCTCACTGGTGAATAAGCCATCTGGAATTCAGGAAAACATATCATACTTGATTTCTTCTTTGCAGCTTCTCTGATAAAGTCGACTGACAATTCCAGATTTTCCATCTTGTTTTCTGATGATCTCATCTGTACTATAGCGACTAGAGCAAACTTTGGCAATTTCAGGCTAGTAGTGTTCATCAAAGCACAAAATAAAATAGTTTGCTACCATTAAAGGGGCTTTCCTGAAATATACCAGTCCTCCTTGGATTTTTCATCATATACGATAATTGTGTGTTCAGCTTTAGCCTTTAAGATTTCCGTCGCAGCTTCAGTAATCGCCTTTGCAAATTCTTCTTTCTGTTCTTTAGTTCTGCCGGGATACAGTGAAATTGAAATTAGAGGCATATACAGAAAATAAATTCATGGATAATTAAACCCTCTGCATTGATGAACAGTTGATGGTATCATCATACCGCAACAGGCAAATTACAACAATTCTTAATATTAGCAATCGATTTTAATCCTAATTAGAATTATATTCATTCATAAAGGATTATAAAATTGGCTGATATAGCAGCTCCTATTATTGCACTAATCAAATTAACCATGTTATTGCTAACTATTGATATCCCCTTTTCTTGAATTGTGGGAAAATTGCAATGTATTGATCTTTTTTCTAGATATTTTCTACAATTTATGCATCTATATTTAGCTTGAATAGTCGCTCCAAAAATGCTGTCGATATTTGTTGCTATCATTCCACCGACAATAGCTGCTGAAAGTATAATAGGCATACGCAATGGTATATTTTCTGAAATTAATAGTCCACATATTGTTCCTATTAAAAGTGAGCCTATAAGTGCAGCGATCTCCCCTTGAATTGTGACCCCCCCTGATTGACCTTTATCAATTTGCTTACCTGTAAACAGCGAGCGTGGTTTTACTTTACTCAGTAAGCCTACTTCAGTTGCAACAGTATCCGAAAGAGCAAAACTTATTGAACCAACAAAACATAACATAAAGATCGGATCGTTATGTGATATATAATAAAGAATGGCAATTGTTGCTAGTGGTCCTCCATTTGCTAATACATTTCTCCATCCTCGTGCCCCATTATTTTCCTCGGCTACTCCCATCCTCTGTTTCTGTTTATATTTATACTTGGTAAACAGCGAAGCAATTAGAAAAAATAATAGCAAGACAATAAACCATGAAGTAGCACCAAAATATAATATAATAAAACCTATTGGAATAGCAGTTAATGCACCGTATTTATCAATTACATTTATTTTGTAAGCAAAAATGGTCATGACGACGATGCTACTAAGCCATACCATAACCTGTTCTACAAAAAACATGTCTCTATACTCAAATTATCAAGTATCTGCTGTTTGATTGATAAATATTGCTTATAACGTTAGATGTAGTTGATGGGAATCTTCTGTAATAGTTTTTGTGCCACTTCATAGAGCAAAGATCAGAATACCATTTGATGGATGTAACTGGTAGTGATAATTTTGCAACCTTTTCATAATCATTCAGAACCAAGAGATTCATATTCAATTTGTTTACTATAGCCAACTGCTTTATTCCAAATTTATTTCTTGGTACCTACGTTTCTGTGTAGAATTCTATATATCATAGCCGATTAGACTATCCAAAGTAATTGTTGGCAACATCAAACGTAGTAATAAAGAGGGATATTAAAATTTCTTCGTTTTCATTGCAAGTATGACATAATATACATCAATACAATATTTGATAGATTGTCGTATGAATAATAATTACATTCTATCTAACTATTTGTTCTTGTCTTGATTTCCAAACATAATACACCTTATTTATGATGCTTATTTGGATATTAAAGAGATATGCATATTATAATAAGTCGCTGTTCTATATATAAAATAATATAGTTGCCTGAGCATAATATTATAACTAGATCTATTATAACATGAGAGCAGACTCTAGCTTAAATATACCATAGATTTAATCTCAGCAGATTATTATAAGAATGAATTCACCTGGAGAATCCTTGTTGTATAGAATTAATGAAAGGGTAACACAATGTAAATTGTGTCCCCGTTTATCAACTTACATCGGACAGATTGGTAAATCCAAAGTAAAAAGGTTTATAAATGAACAATACTGGGCAAAGCCTCTTCCAGGTTTTGGGGATGTAGAAGCGAAGTTGTTAATTATTGGCTTGGCACCCGCTGCACACGGTGGAAATAGAACAGG
>DASQYF010000213.1:0-2272 GCA_035639375.1 Nitrososphaeraceae archaeon | reverse complement strand
GAGGGGTTTAGCCATCCTTTCAAACCCTCGCGATTATTGTGATCATAATTACTTTCTTTTGGTGATTCCATTAATATTTTCTCTCCACAGGGGCATAACGTGTAAAAGTTACTGGATTCCAAGTCATCTTTGGACCGTCAGATGCAAAATAAGCAAGAGTATGTTTTAGAAAATTGACATCATCTCTCTTTGAATAGTCTATCCTCGCATGTGCGCCTCTTGATTCGCGACGGTTCAAAGCTCCAATAAATACAACTTCTGCAGTCCTCAGCATTGAATCTACCTCCATGACATTTATAAAATTAGTATTATACTCTTTTGCCTTGTCATCTGTATGCTTCCACGCTAATTTTTTTAATTCTCTTACCTTTTTTAAACCTTCGGCAAGGTCTTGTTCTTTTCTAAATACATATGCTTTAGCGTCCATAGTATCAGTCAATTGCTTTCTTATTTCATATGGATTAACCTCACCACGCCCTCTAAATATTCCGTCATAGATCCTTTTTTCTTCTTCAATGATGTCTTGTTCTGAGATAGATAATGAAGAGCCCTTAAATTTTAGTGCGTATTGGGCTGCTAATTCTCCGGTGATTCTACCCCATACAAGACATTCTGAAGTAGAGTTTGCACCAAGACGATTGGCGCCGTGTGTACTGTTACATGCAGCTTCTCCTGCAGACCATAGCCCATTCATTTCAGTAGCACCATCTATGTTTGAATTAATTCCACCCATCATGTAGTGACATACTGGTCGAATTTCAATTGGCTCATCAATAATATCTACTCCGGAAAATTTGATTCCTATTTCTCTTATTCCGGCAAGACGCTCCTTTATCCACTCGGGTCCTAGATGAGTCAGGTCAAGTTTTAAACAGTCTGCACCAGATTCATGCTTAAATCCTCTTCCTTCCTGAATTTCTCTAATCATTGAGCGTGATACCACGTCCCTTGGAGCCAGTTCGAGCTTCTCCGGAGCATATTTTTTCATAAATCGTTCTCCTTGATTATTTATAAGATAACCGCCTTCTCCTCGTGCGCCTTCCGTAATTAATATGCCTGATGGCAGAATACCCGTAGGATGAAACTGTACAAATTCCATGTCTTTTAAAGCAAGTCCGGCACGATATGCCATATCTAAACCGTCAGGGGTAGAAGAGTAAGCATAGGTAGAAAAGCTGTAAATTCGTCCAGCACCGCCTGTACATATTATTCCTGCGAGAGATTTAAATTTGATAAAATTACCTGTCTTCATTTCAATAGCTGTCAGACCTCTAAAATTATTTCCTTCCCTTAAGATTTTGGTACAGAACCATTCGTTATAGAAGTGAATATTATCATACTTAAGGCATGTATCATATAGTGTTTGCATCTCATAAAATCCTACTTTATCCTGTGCGTATGTGGCCCTTGGAAATGAGTAACCACCAAACTTGCGCTGGCCTATCCTGCCATCCTTCCTCCTAGACCATGGCATGCCCCAGTGATCTAGCTGATAGATTTCATTGGGCATACTTGACACCAGTCTTTCTGCCACATCCTGATCGGCAAGGAAATCGCTACCTTTGATAGTGTCATAGAGATGGGATTCTTGATTATCACCTTCCTCCTCAAAGAGAACGGCTGCTGTTCCACCCTCAGCAGAAATAGAATGGGAACGCATGACCTGTACCTTTGAAATCACTCCAACGCTCAGGTTTTTATCTATGGCTGCAGATGAGATAGCAGCTCGCAGTCCGGCTAGACCTGATCCTACAATAATAACATCATGGGAAATAGTATCCGTCAATTACCAATATCTACCTCATATGATAAGAATTGTGTTAATTGATTATAATGTATATAGTTTAGCATCCTTACCATGATTTGATAATACTAACAATTATGCATTATTTATTATAAACTAAGAAACGCCCCCCTATAATAATCAAGTAAATCCAGAAAACCTAATATCTTAGCCCTGTAGACAAGTTGAAAGTTTACAATGTCTCATCGAAAGAAATATCGTTATTTATTATTATACTCAGTCATTAAAAAAAATAATCATTGCTTTCGCACTACAGTGCTTTTGGCAATAGTAATAATAGCAATTATTGTTTTATTGACTGTATTAACTCAAGGTAAAAGATATAGTTGTACATGCTCTATTCTTTATACCTAAATCGACATCTACAACTACAATTAATAGAACATCTACAACAGATAGGAGTTTCGATTATTACACTTGCATTTTCTTGGTCTCTCTTAAAGAAATACAGCAAAGCCTTATCCGGAT
>DASQYF010000212.1:0-3021 GCA_035639375.1 Nitrososphaeraceae archaeon | reverse complement strand
AATAGATGTCCATGGTAGATTAAAGATTGATTCAGTAAAGATAACTTCATGGGATCTGCAAACAAATGATTATGCCAAGACTGATGTGCAAGGAAAGATACCTAGACCATATATTTTTGTTGATAAGGATGCAACAGGGACTACAGATATTACCAATTCAGAGCTTGCATATCTTGGATATCTGGATGGCCACCGCGGTAGTGGTCTTAGATATAATGGAGGATCTGGAAGCCTCGTAAAAGGTAATCATATACATCATCTTCAAACTGGTTTCTATTCAGATGGTGTAGGTGATATGATTATTGAAGATAATCTCTTTCACGACAATACTGCTTATGGGATAGATCCTCATACAGGAACACATGATATGATAATTAGAAATAATGTAGTTCACAATAATGGAGAGGAGGGAATAATTTGTTCACTCGATTGTTACAACATTACATTTGAAGGTAATGAAGCATACAATAATGCAAAATCAGGTATAATGTTTAGTAGAAATATGTCCGATTCGATAGCAAGGAACAACTATATACATAATGAGGTGAATGGCATATTCGTATCAGCGTCAAATAATAACGAAGTATACAATAATACAGTTTCTAACAGCGAAGAAGGAATTTATCTAAAAGCAGAAGCTAATAATAATAAAATATACAATAACACCATCATAAATGCTTCAAACGGCATACTTGTCAATGCGGCCGCACATGATAATAAAGTTGGTTCTAATACAATAATCAATGCTACGAAATTTGGAATAAATGTTGAAGATTCAGATTCAGTTAATAATAAGTTTGAAAACAACAAGTTAATTAATTCTCTAGCAACAGGATAATAATAATAATAATAATAATAAAAGAAAAATAAGCAAATTAATCATTATTAATTGGCTTTGCTGCTTTAAGTCAACAGTTGAAAATCATATGGAGTATCAAATCCAGGATATCTGTCTGTGTGTGTCTTTTGATAACCTAACACAAAGAGATACTTTGACAATTTATTTTACTCTTACAATTTACCTTAAACTAAATCAGCATTTTAGTCCTAGATTGAGCTACAATAACAGTACTTCAGAAAGTAAAAAATTACGGTGTTAGAAGTAAAAGATTCGATGTATATTTCAAATTCAATAATAATAAAAGACTGCGAACACTTAGGTAAGCCATACTATTAAAGACCAATCAACCCTAATAATAGGCTACTCCAGATAAATAGAAAAGAATAACCATAGCAATAATGACTTTAAGTTTAAAGAAAACGACATGTCATCAGAATAATAATATGGCTTTCGAACAAAATGGTCTGAACTTTATTCTTAATCATTTTGAAAAGCCATTATTTCCCAGAACTATTTCCACATATAGATCAGAAGGAAAACAGTTTGAAGTTTTTAGCAAAGAAGAAATGATCAAAGCTTTTGAACAGTCTGACTTTATAGACTGTAGAGTTAATGCCTATCGCTCGTATACAGAGTACAAAGGAATTAACAGACAGGCACCTAACTTTGTATTCATAGATTTAGACAGCTCTACTTTTGAAACACAAAAAGCACATAAACTAGCATTATCTAACACTTTAAGGAATATCAAAGAAAAGCTAGCAGAAAGTTGTCCTACTGTAATATGGTCTGGCAATGGCTATCATATTTACCAGCCCATTGAAGCCTTTGTATTAGAAGAAGAAGAAATTTTCAGCACAGAGTTTGATCAACCTTCTAGAGCATTCTTGAAATTTGCAGAACAATATTTGTCTGACAACAAATCAGACCCTTCTCACAATCCCTCATTTAAATCATGTATGACAAGAATACCAGGTACTTTTAATTATAAATGTATATTGGAAGGCAAAGATCCAGAAGTTAGAATTATACAAAGGTGGAATGGAAATAAACCAAAGGTTAACTTGCTTTTGGATAGCTTTTATGCATACCTTGCAGATCAGACTATAAAAGAGTCACAAAGACAAAAAGAAATAGAAAGATATAGAAAAAAATATTTAAGTCATATAAACGATATAAAATGGATCGAATTATTATTAGAGACTCCGATTCCTGATTACAGAAAGAACGCAATAAGTCTTATACTCGCTCCCTATCTGATTAATGTTAAGAAATTAACTTATGATGATGCTTTCAATATAATAAAAGACTGGTTGAACAAGTGTGATTCAATTAAGAGATTAGATTCTAACTTTAACTATCGTATCAAATACGCTCTAGAAAATTCAATAAAGAATGGTTATTTGCCTATGAAGTTTGAAACTTTAAAGGAAAAGAATAGATCAGTATATGATAGTCTGAATATGTATAAACAATAAAAGCAGAATTTACCTTACACTCGAGCGTTACCAAGACAAATGGCACAATAATATGTGCATTACATTTGACATCATATATTAGCTAGATAATTTCAAAAGAAATTCATTACAATATTTAGCATATACGTGACAACTACTAGATATTTTTTATTCAAGTTCTATACAGCGGTAACAGTTGGAAGCAGACGATAACAAAGGTAATGAAGAGGTAGCAATGGTAACAGTATCAATATCAAATGATAACAATAGCTTTAAGATTCCATTATACTATATATTTCTTGAAGATACAAAATATATGACAATATTTACCAGATAAGAAAGAGAACGAGTTGTTATAGACCTTTACAACCAGGGAAAGACTTATCGCGAAATATGTAGTTGATGCAAGACTAGTGATGATTTCAATACTTTGGTACAATAAAATAAGACTTATAAAATAAGACTTTTTGATCTTATTTCATCGTTACAATGCATTATAGATTCAATTCACTCACTTATTAAAGGGTTGTTGCCAATTTTTCCATAGTCTTTCTCTCACCTTGTGCTATTAGCTCTTTAATCGTTTTAGGAGAAAAATCTGCATTCTGCAAAACAGTGGGCGATTCTACCTCACTTCTAATAATTCTTGTAACAGACTTTATTTCTGCACCATAATTATCTATAAGAGTATTATATTCACTCTTTATCTTTTTGACCTCTTCT